>JAZNJP010000033.1:0-19507 GCA_045578125.1 Candidatus Gastranaerophilales bacterium
TGTTTAAGCGCATTTGGGTAGTCAAATTCATATAAATAAACTTCGTCTTCTGCTCGCACTAAATTCTCTATAACCGAATTATAATCTTTATGCTTCAAAGAACCCCAAATAAATCTCACATTATATTCTGGAAAATTTTTATCTAAATATTCTCTTAGAACCCTTGCGCCATCTGGATTATGACAACCATCAATAAGTAAATTTTTCTCGCTCACAAATTGAGCTCTAAATCTCCATTTAACATTTTTTATACCATCTTGTAAAGCGCTCTGCGGAATTTTATAAGGCACAAATTCAAGAGCCCCGAGTGCAAGCGCTAAATTTTGCGCTTGGAAATTTCCCTCGAGCCCAAATTCATACGACTTGCCACCAAGAATTGCAAAATTTTTGCCGTTTTCTTTTGCAATCACAATATCTTCTCTTGCCTGAAATATCTTCGCGCCAACATCTGATGCCACATTTAAAATTGTTTCATAGCCTTTGTTTGAAGAAGCAATTATAGCTGGCACATCAGTTTTTATAATTCCCGCTTTTTCGTATGCAACACGTTCTAATGTGCTCCCTAATTTTTCAGTGTGATCAAGAGAAATTGAAGCAATAACAGAGCACAAAGGCTTATCTATTACATTTGTTGCATCAAATCTTCCGCCCAAGCCTACTTCGATTATTGCAACATCAACTTGCTCGCGGGCAAAATATAAAAAGCATATCGCAGTTAAAATCTCAAACTCCGTAAGCTCAATTTTAAGTTTGCTAGATGCACTTTCAACCTCTTTTTTAAGATTTAAGAAAACATCTTCCTCTATATTTTCATTATTTATTTTAATGCGCTCAAAATAAGAAAAAAGATGCGGACTTGTGTATAGCCCAACTTTTTTACACTCTGGGACATTTAAAAGAATTGAATTTATGATGTTTGCGGTTGAACCTTTGCCATTTGTTCCAGCTATGTGAATTGATTTAAAAGAATTTTGAGGATTACCAAAATATTCTAAAACTTGCTCGATTCGAGTAAGCGAAAGGTCAATAATCTTTTTATTTTCTGAAAAAAGATTATCTGCCACCTGCAATCTCCACCAATTTTTCAAAAATTTCTTGAGTGCCATTTGGTTTTGAATTTTCCAAAATATTTGCTTTCATTGCAGATAGTTTTTCGCGGTCGCACACAAGCTCAAGCGCCATATCTGGCAGGGTTTCAGCACATTTTGAATCAGCCAAAACAATTGTACAACCAATATTTTCAACGCTTTTTGCGTTTAATTCTTGGTGGTTTTTGGCTGCATGTGGATAAGGGACAATGATTGAAGGTGTCGCACTTGCTAAAATTTCAGAAATTGAAAGTGAACCACCACGAGACACAACCAAATCAGCACAAGCAAGTGGAAGCGATGTGTCTTTAAAATATGGTTTAACTAAAATATTTTTTGGCAATTCGCCCAATTTAGCCTTAACTTCATCATAATTTTTAATTCCAGTTTGCAAAATTAACTGAATTTCTTGGTTTTCTTTTAACTTTTCAATCAATATCAAAGCGCCATCATTTAATGTTTTAGCACCTTGAGAACCACCTGTAATATATATTGTTTTTTTGTCCTCTAAACCAAGCTCAACAAGTGCTTCTTCTTTTTTTGCATTTGCAAAATTATCTCTTATTGGGTTTCCGGTAAGTAAAATGTTTTTACATTTTAGATATTTTTTTGCTTCAGGAAAAGCAATTGTAGCACAAGCCGCATATTTTGAAAAAACTCTTGAAACAATCCCAGGGTATGTATCAGAATCATGTGTCATATAAGGGATTTTCAGGATTTTTGATGCAACAAGTGTTGGTGCACAAACATATCCGCCTGTTGCAAACGAAGCACTCGGTCTATATTTTAGAACATAAAACAAGGCTTTAAGCGAAGCAAAAAATGTTTTAAGCCCCCAGAATAAAAAACCTAAGCTAATTTTTCTTGGCATAGAACTCACATTTACATCTAAAAAATTTAAACCATTTTCAAGTGCAATTTTGTATTCAAGATTTTTTTTATTACCCACAAAATAAACCCTGAAGCCTTCTGAAACTAACTTTTTTGCAAGAGTAAGCGCTGGGTAAATATGCCCACCTGTGCCGCCACCTGTTACAAAAAATGTTTTATCTTCTCTCATACATTAAATTCCTTGAAGGTATTCTTTCTATTCTTCTCTTTGAAATATTCAACAAAACCCCAACCATACACATAGTAATAAACAAAGAACTACCACCATAGCTAATAAAGGGCAAGGGCACACCAGTTGCAGGTATCATAGAACTCGAAACACCCATGTTAACGAGCGCTTGAAAACCTATAGAAAAAGTTATGCCCAAAGCAAGAAGTTTTGAGAATGTATCATCGGACCGTGCCGAAATTACAAGCCCGCGATAAACAAATGTTGCAAACAAGCCTATTGTGAATATGCAGCCCAAAAAACCAAATTCTTCTGCAATAATTGCAAAAATAAAATCAGTATGCCCTTCTGGAAGCCAACTCAATTTTTGCCTTGAATTTCCAAACCCAACCCCAAAAAACTTACCACTAGCAAATGCAATTAATGATTGAATTATGTTATAACCATCGCCTTGCGGGTCTTTAAAAGGATCAAGCCAAGTCAGAACCCTTTGCCTTTGATAATCACGCATTAAAAGCCAAGCTGTTGGAATACTCGCTACAATCAAAGCAACTATTTGTTTTCCATAACCTGCAACACAATAATACATTGCAGCCATTGTAGCAGATAAAATAATCAACATTGATAAGTTAGGTTGCATAAATATTAAAAGCATAATTGCTGCAAACACAAGCAAATATGGGATTTTTTTTGCGGCAAATAAAACATTATCTTTCTGAAAAGCTGTCGCAAAACACAAAACAAGAGCTGGTTTTGCAAATTCCGAAGGCTGGAATTGTATAAAACCTAAGTCTAGCCATCTTTTTGCACCATTTACTGTTTGACCCTTTAGTTCTACCAAAACAAGTAGAAAGAATACAAACCAAGCAAAATAAAGAGAAAAAGGTTTTAGTTTTCTGCAATCAATTTTTGAAAAAAACCAACAACCTATAACGCCTATAATCAAATAAACAAATTGTCTTGCGACAAAATACAATGGGCTAACACCTGCTGCTATTGCTTTTGGTGCAGACGAAGAAAACACTGCCATAATTCCAAGCGTAACAAGAAGAATTACAGTAACAATAAGCTTTTTGTCAGGAGGGCTGACAAGTGGCTTGGCACCAGAGTAATCAGAACCATCTAGATTATTTTGATTATTAGGATAATTACCTTGATAATACATATTCTCTAAATTTATCTCCTCTGTCTTCAAAACTTTTAAACATATCAAAACTAGCGCACGCTGGCGATAGTAAAACAACATCTGGCTTCATATTAAAAGACACATCAATTGCTTCATTCAAAGTGGTGGCACGCACTATTTCATTATAACCTGATTTGGTAAGTTCGGCTTCAAATCTTTCAGTTGCTTCTCCTATAAGCACAACATGCGAAATATTTTCTTTTACGACTTCACAAAATTCATTAAGCGTAGTGTTTTTATCCCTTCCGCCTGCAATAAGCACTACTTTTTGATTTGGAAAAGCACGAAGCGCCACAATCGTTGCCTCAGGATTGGTTGCTTTTGAATCATTATAAAATTTGATATTATCTTTTTCAGCAATAAATTCACACCTGTGCGGAGCTGCTTTAAATGTCTTAATTTGCTCCTTTATAACTTCATTTTCAATGCCTAAAATTTTAGCCACAGCAATAGCTGACATCACATTTTGCACATTATGCTCGCCAACAATCGGCAGCTTGGAAACATCAATTATATATTCGCCCTTGAAATAAATTTTGTTATCTTTAAGTTCAACGTCAGCGGATTTTCTTGTTGAAAAATAAATTACATTAGATTTTAATTCCTTGCCAAGTTTAGCGCAATATGAATCATCTGCATTTAAAATCGCATAGTCATTTTTTGTTTGTGCCCTAAAAATTTTAGCTTTTGCTTCAAAATAATCATCAACTGAGCCGTGGAATGAAATATGGTCTGGAGTTAAATTGCAAAAAATTGCAACATGTGGAGCAAAAGTGTTTGAATAATGCGCCTGATAAGAGCTCATCTCACACACAAAACACTCAGCTTGAGAGTCATTGTGCAAAACCTCAAGCGGAGAAATTCCGATGTTTCCACAAACTGGCGCTTTCAATTTAGCACTCAAGATGTGAGACACAAGCATTGTGGTTGTGGTTTTTCCATTTGTGCCTGTTATTACTGCAAACTTCTTGTTATCATTCAAATATCTTGAAATAAACTCAATATCTGACATATATTCAACATTGTTTTCCGCCATAAGCTTAAGCACAGGCGCACTTTGAGGGATAGAAGGGCTAATTATTGCAAACTCACTTCCTTGAATAAAATCTAGCGAATGCCCGCCAAACTCAAGTTTTACACCAAGTTCTTGTGCAACTTTATGTTCAGATGAATTTTCTTTTTTCTTGTCAAATTCTGAAATATAGCAATTTGCCCCTTTGCCACGCAAAAACTTAGCTACCCCAAGCCCTGTGACAGACAACCCTAAAATCAAAATTTTCTTATTTTTTAATTCCATACTAACCCATATTTTTTGCAAAATAGAAGCCGATAACCGCAAGAGCCGAGCCAATAAACGAAACTAGCGAAAAGACAAAAACAATTTTCTTTTCGCTCCACCCTAAAAGTTCAAAATGGTGATGTATTGGGCTCATTTTGAATATTCTCTTGCCCGTTAGCTTAAAGCTTGCAACTTGTAACATTACAGACAAAGTTTCGCATATAAATAAAATCCCAATTGGAATTAACCAAAGTTCAAATTTTCCCATGATTGCAATTGTTGCAAGAAGCCCACCAAGAGCCAAACTTCCTGTGTCGCCCATAAATATTCTAGCGGGCTTTTTGTTGTAATATAAAAATCCAAGAGAAGTTGCGGCGGCTGCTGCTGAAATTATAGCAAGGTCAATGTAACCATTCATATACGACAACACGCTACATGCTAAAAACGCCCATAAAGAACTTGACGATGCAAGCCCATCAAGCCCATCTGTAAGGTTTACAGCATTTGAAGCGCCAACAATCATAAAAATTGCGAATAATGGATAGAAAAACCAACCAAGTTCAAGACTAAAATTAAAGAAAGAAATTTCTGTTCTTGAAGAGTAAATAAGGTATATTGCAGGAAGCAAACTAACTGCTATCTGTAGCATTAACTTGCCTTTTGCACTTAAGCCCATATTTTGTTTTCCTTTAATTTTTTTGATGTCATCTTCAAAACCAGTAAAGGCATAAAAAAGGAATGTAATAATTGCAATGCAGGCTCTTTTTGTTGCAGCTTCGGCCATAAAAAGGGCAATGATTGAAGCCATAACTATTGCAACCACCATAAAAACACCGCCTGTTGTTGGGGTTTTTTCTTTGCCAGCATGCATTTGCGCCACTTCTTCACGAAGATATTGTGCGTACATTTTCTTTTTCATAAAAGCAATGTATGGCACACCCAAAAGAAGAGTTAAAATAAGAGCAATTAAGCCCGCAACGCTAGTCATTATCATAGTTTTTAATTTCCTCTATAATTTTTTCAAACTGCATAACTCTTGATGCTTTGAAAAGCAAAGTAGCACCTTTTTCACAATTGTTTGCAATATATTCCGCACATTCTTTATGCGAATTAAAATGATTTGCTGTAATTTTTGTATTTTGAGTAATAAATTTTGCCAAATTCCCAACTGTTAGAAGTTTCGCGCTTTCATAGTTATTTAAGAAAGAGCCAATTTCTTTATGATATTTAATTTCATCTTTCCCAAGCTCTGCCATATCTCCAAGAACCAAATAAACAGGTGCTTTATAAACAGAGAGAAAAGTTTTTAAAACCGCTTTCATAGATTCTGGATTTGCATTATAGCTGTCATTAATAAAAGTTAAACCATTATGACTAGTTATTTCCCATCTTTTTTCGATTTGATGAAAATCCCAAAGACCTTTTTTAATGCTTTCCATGCTGATGCCAAGAATTTCTGCTGTTCGCATTACCAAAAGCGCATTTTCAATATTGTGTTCACCTTCAATTTGAAGTTCATATTTTTCACCTTGCCAAACAAATGAAGTGTAATTTTTTGAAATTTCAATATTATCTACATCTTCTACAGAAAGAAAACTTTTTTCAAAATGAAATTTTTTCGCTCTAGAAATCACTTTTTCATCTTTAATCGAAACAAAAGCGCCATCTTGTTTAATATAATCTAAAATTTCGCATTTAGCTGTTGCAATGTTTTCAACCGAACCAAGCCTTTCAACATGTGCTGTTCCAATATTTGTGATAATTCCAATGTTAGGTTCTAAATATTTTGCAAGAAGCTCAATTTCACCCAAATTTCTCATGCCAAATTCAACAACCGCAACTTCTGTGTCTTCTGGCATCAAAAACATTGTTTGGCACAAACCAATTTCATTATTGTGGTTAAGTTTGGATTTGTGTGTTTTAAATGTTGTCGAAAGCACCGAGCTCATCATTTCTTTAACAGTTGTTTTCCCTGAGCTTCCTGTGATTGCAATAATTTTAGGATTAATTTTATTTCTTATATAGTTAGCAAGTTCAAGATATGCAACAAGAGAATTTTTAACATGCAAAACAAATCTTGCTCGTTTATCTATAACTTTTTCATTTTGTGTAAAATAACCAATAGCACCAGCGTTTATTGCATTTTGGATAAAAGTGTGCCCATCAAAATTTTCGCCTCGAAGCGGTAAATATATATCATTTTCTTTTATTGTTCTTGTGTCAGTGCTTATTTCAAACTTACCGGAAATCTCCTCTCCCCAAATAAGTTTCGCCCCAGTTGCACTAATTATCTCAGCTAAAGTGAATTTCAAAATTTCTCCATAAATTTTGTGTATCATTATTGTAAATCAAACAGAAAATGTTGTAAAATTGATTTCATGAAAAAGATTGCAATAGTTCCGATTGATAATCGCCCGATATGCTATAACCTCATATCGGATATTTGCGCACAAGACGAAGATATTGAGCTATTTCTCCCACCAAGAGATGATTTGGGCGGTTTAATAAAACCCGCAAACATTGAAAACATCTTTTTATGGCTTGAAAATTTACCTGATGTTGATTTCATAATTTTAAGCCTTGATACGCTTGCTTATGGCGGGCTTGTAAATTCAAGAAGATGTGAAGAAAAATGCGAAGAAATTTTATTAAGAGTTAAAAGGCTAGAGGAAATTATTACCCGCCAAAGTGCTAAAATTTATGCATTTTCAAGTATTATGCGCATTTCAAACAATAGCATTAACGAAGAAGAAAAAGAATATTGGAATCCTTGGGGCAAAAAGATTTTTGAATATTCTTACAATTTACACAAATCAAAAAGATTATATGAAGCAAATTGCGTTATAAACACAATTCCAAAGGAAATTTTAGAAGATTACATTGCAACAAGAAAAAGAAACTTTGTTGTTAACAATTACTATCTTGAGCTTGCAAAAAAAGGAATTATTAATACTCTTATTTTTTCAAAAGATGATTGCGCAGAATTTGGCTTAAATGTTGAAGAAGCGGAAAAATTAGCAAAAGCAAGCGAAGGATATAACAACATTTTAATTAAAACAGGTGCTGATGAAATTCCTTTAACCCTACTTGCAAGAGCAATTATGCAAGGAAAGAAGTTATCTGTTCAACTAATTTTTGCGCAAGAAAATTCAAAAAATAAAATTTCGAAATATGAAGATATACCACTTTTTGACTGTGTTAAAGGTCAACTATCCCTTGCAGGAGTTGAAATTAAAGATGACTCAGATTTAATTTTTTACATCAATAATTTTGAATACGAACAAGGCGACCATGTGCTTGGCAAAGAAAATAAGTCAAACACAAAACACAATCTGAATTTCAAAAAGCCCTATTTTATAGCAGATGTAAATAACGCAAATGGCGCAGATAATAATTTTATAGAAAATATATTAGCAACAAGCCTAAATAGTAACTTTTTAGGCTATTCCGGCTACAACACAAGCGCAAACACGATAGGCTCTGTAATTTGTATGGCGCTTGTTAAATATTTTGCTAAAAAACCAAACGAAAATACTTTCAAAAAGCTAAATTCCATAAGGCTCTTAGACGATTGGGCATATCAAGCAAATATAAGAAAATCCGTATACAAAGAAGGTGAAGCATCAGGCGAATTTAAAATTAGCCCGCACGAAAAAGAATTTGAGCCTTTTGAAGATAGGATAAAAAAATATTTCAATTATAATTATAAAAAAGTGCAATACTCACTTCCTTGGTCGAGAAGTTTTGAAATTGAGATAGACATTGATGATTAATTTATATAGAATTTTATTTCCAATACCATTTCTATTTGCGATGAGTGTATTATCTATATTTTCAAGAAAAATCCGAGCTGGTTTTTTTGAAAAATTAGGATTTTATAATTTCAAAATAGACGAAAAAACTTTCTGGATTCATGCGGTTTCAGTTGGCGAAGTCCAAGCAGTAACAGAATTTATCAAAAACTATGAAAATGAAAAAATAGTCCTTACAGTGTCCACTCCGCAAGGGCTTGAACTTGCAAAGAAAAAATTATCAGATTATTGCGAAAAGATTTGCTATTTCCCATATGACATAGATTTTTCAATAAATTCTGCAAAGAAGGCGATAAATCCTAGTAAAATTATGATTTTTGAAACAGAAATTTGGCCTAACTTTGTGTACAACATGAAAAAATCAGGAGTTAAGGTTTTTATTTCAAACGGAAGAATTTCAGATTCTACATTCAAAATATATAAAACTTTAAGCTTTTTCTTTAAAAGCGTATTCGAAAATTTTGCAGGTATTTTAGCGCAAAGCGAAGAAGACGCTAAAAAGTTTATTAAAATTGGCGCAAACCCTGAAATTGTGCAAAATATGGGAAATATCAAATTCGACATTGAGTTTCCGTCTGATGAAACAGCACTTGTTCTAAAAAAAGAATATAACAAAGAAAATATGCCAACAATTCTTGCAGGAAGCACACATGCAGGTGAAGATGAAATTATAATTTCAGCATATAAAAACTTAAAAAAGAAAATCGAAAAACTAAAGCTTATAATTGCACCAAGGCACCTAGAGCGCGTAAATTCAATTTGCACACTTTTAGAGAGCGAAAAATTAAACTACAATTTGAGAACAACAAGCCCAGACCTTGAAAAAACAGATGTTGTCGTACTCAACACAACAGGCGAACTCTCAAGATTATACGCCGTTTCAGATGTCAGCATTATATGTGGCAGCTTCAACAACACAGGAGGGCACAACCCACTTGAGGCAACAATATGGTCAAAACCTGTAATTTCAGGACCTAATATCAAAAATTTCAAAGTAATTTACAGAGAACTTTTAAAATACAATTGCGCAAAAATTGTGCAAGATAAACAAGAGCTTGAAGCTGAACTTGAAAAAATATTAACCGACAACAAGCATCAAGAAGAAATGAAAAAAAATTCTAAAAAAGCAATTCTTGAAAACCAAGGCGCAACAGAGTTTTTAGTAAATTATATAAAAGGATTATAATTTATGGGAAGATTTGAAAAATTCCAAATATCATCTCGTGGGTTCAACGATTCAATAGATATAACAAGGCTTGTAGTGTCAGCTGTTAAAAAACAAGGCACAAGCTCAGGTGTTGTGCAGATTTTTGCACCAGATTTCACATCTTGCGTTGTTGCTGTTCCAAAAGGTGTTCCTATTGTTCAAGATTTGCACGATATCATAGGAGAATTTATTCCTGTTGATAAAATCTACCAATTTGATGAGAAATATAACACTAACGCTTATGCTCACCTAAGAAGTGTTTTTCTTGGAAATTCTATTTCTCTGCCTTTTGAAAACGGAGAAATTGACCTTGGAAATAGTCAAATAGTGTTTATTGATTTCGACAACAAACCAAACCAAAAAATAATCAAAGTGCATATTTCGGGTTAACTATGAAAAATAAATTATTAAAAAAAATAATCGAACTAGGCGCAGACTATGCTCTTTTAGATTCTTGCGATGAATTTTCAAGAGAACACGGGAATCAAACTGAACTTGCAAAAATTACAGGATTCACGGGCACTGAAGGCGAAGCGCTACTTGATAAAAATGGAAAAATCACATTATTTGTTGACCCAAGATACCATATTGCAGCTAGTAATTTAGCAAGCGAAAATTTATCAGCCTACAAAGTTCAAATGGGCGAAAAATTAACCGATGCATTTAGCGCCATAGTTTCCAAAAAAGCAAAAATTTTAATTAATGAAAACATAGGTCTTTCAAGGTTTTTAAGATATACAAAATGCTTTAAAAACTATGAAATTATAGAGTGCAAAGAAAAAAACAAATACAAAACATCAACTCTAAAATATATTGGCAAAAACACCGAAAACACAAAAAAGAAATTTAAAAAAATAAAAAAATTATATAAAAACGATTACCTCATTACGGACCTTGATAAAATTGCATACTTGCTTGATTTAAGAGGCGCTGACTACAATTATAAATCTTGTTTTGAAGCGAGATTATTTATTGGAGAAAAACCTGTTTTATTCACAAACCATAAACTCCCCATAGACTTTGATTTTATTGAAATCCAACCACTTGAAAAATATAACAATTTCATAAAAAATCTAAAAAACACTGTTCTTGTTGAGGAAGGGAGCATAACCTTAAAAGATTACACAAGCATTGACCACCCAAAAGAAATCAAAAAAGATAAACTTGCAAATCTTATGGGTATAAAAACTGCAAGCGAAATGAAACATTATAAATACGCTTTTTCAATGCTCGACGAGGCTCTTGCTGGTTTCCGCTCAAAAATAGAATTAGGAATGAACGAAGTTGAACTCAAAAATATTTTTGAAGAAGAATTAAAAAAAGCAGGAGCATACGCACCATCATTTAAGACTTTGCTTGCAATTGGCGAAAATAGCGCAAGTATTCATTATTCAGACTACGATGAAAACAAAAAACTCCAAAAAAATGATGTCATTTTACTTGATTGCGGTGGTTTTTGGGATTTAGGCTATGCAACAGATATAACTCGTGTTTTTGCGCCATTTGGAGCAAGCGAAAAAGTGAAAAAAGTTTACACAATGGTGCTCAAAGCAAATCTTAAAAGCTATATATCAGGAAGTTTATCGCCTTATGAGCTTGATAAAATTGCAAGAGATTATCTTGAAAGTGTAGCACCCGAGGGCTTTGAATTTTCGCATTCACTAGGGCATGGCATAGGGCAAAATGTTCACCAAGCACCACCAACGCTCTCCCCTATGACAGACAAAAAATTCAAACTTAAACCAAATATGACTTTTACAATTGAACCTGGGTTATATAAAGAAGGTGAATTTGGCATAAGGCTTGAAAATTCTTGCTATCTTGATAAAAATGGAAAAATACAGTCATTTTCAAAATTTCCTTACGAAAAAAATCTAATTGATTTTGATATGTTAGATAAAAAAGAGCTCGAAACTTTGAAAGAATGGGGGCTAAATGAGTAATATAATTGAGCTTACAAGCATAAATAATGACATTGTTAAAAAAACTTATTCGCTTGTTATGAAAAAAAACAGAGATGAAAAAATTCTTCTTGAAGGCGAAAAATCTGTGCTTGGGGCGCTTGATATGGGTTATAAAATTATTGACCTATTTTTTGAAGATGAAAAATTTAATTTTGAAGCTAAAAACAAATACAAAGTAAATCAAAAAATCTTAGAAAAATTAAGCACAACAAAAAGCCCAGCGCCTGTTGTTGCAACAATTTTAAGGCCAAAAGCAAAAACATCGGATTTCTTGAAATTTAAAAAAATAGCGCTTTTTGAAGGAATAAAAGACACAGGCAACTTAGGCACAATTTTGCGCTCCGCTGAGGCTTTTGGAATAGAAGGCATCATTTTACAAGGAAATTCTACTGACCCGTATTCATCAAAAGTTATAAGAGCCTCAGCAGGTAATATTTTTAAAATGCCAATCCTTGAAAATGCTGACCTTGCGCAATTCAAAAAAACACACAAATTCTTAACAACTGTAGTTTCTGGTGGCGAACAATTATCTCCAGACGACACAAAAGATAATTTTATAATCGTTTTTGGCTCTGAAGCAGATGGCGTAAGCAAAGAAATTATCACTTATTCAGATAAAAATATAACTCTTCCAATTAAAAAAAGTGTTGAATCCTTAAACCTTGCTGTTTGTGCTTCAATATTCTTCTATGAAATTTCAAAATTAAAATAAAGACTCAATATGTTTTAAAATTTCGTCATTATACATTGAATTTTTAACAGAAAATGGTAAACACTTGCACCCAAAATATTTTTCTATTTTTTTAGTTTTAGTAAAAACTTCGTTTCTTGAAATATAATCGCATTTTGTCATAATTGCAAAAACTGGAACAGAGTTCACTTTCAACCAATCATTCATTTGAAAATCGTTTTTTTGAATTTCATGACGAGCATCAATAAATTGAATTGTAGATTTGAGTGCCTCACGTTTTAATAAATATTGCTCTAAATTCTTCTGCCACTCAGCTTGTGTGCTTTGTGAAACTTTAGCATAACCATAGCCTGGAAGGTCAGCAATCACAAAATCTTCGTTTATTTGAAAAAGGTTAATAAGCCTTGTTTTCCCTGGTTTATTCGAGGTTTTGGCAAGTTTTCCGTTTCGAGTTAGTGCATTTATAAAACTTGATTTCCCAACATTAGAACGACCAAGAAGTGCAAATTCTGGGAGGTTCAAATCAGGACACAATGCAAGATTAGGTGAGCTAATTATGAATTTTGCTTGCTTGATTTTCATTTAATTTTTTCTCCGCCAATAATCTCTTTTTATATGCAACAGTCATCAACAAATTACACATTTTATCTGAATTAACAACGGTCATCTGGATTTTATTTTGACCCAACATAGAAACATTCACGGATTTATTTTGAGGATTACCACTTTGAATGCCGACAATTTGGACTATGGCATTTCGAAGCAAGCTCAATGGTTGCGCCACAAATAATTCAAAAGATTTTGAAATAATGTTTGTCATATTTATATAAAACCCGACCAAAATAATTTTTTACAGTATAATATATTTAATAATTTTAAACAAGGAGAAAAAATGTACCACGAAATTACACCTGAAGGTTTTGGCATAGCAATTGAAAAAGATAAAGATTTATTTACAGGTAAATCTGAATTCCAAACAGTTGATGTTTTTCATTCAAGAGCATTTGGCAATGTTTTAACACTTGACGGTTTGATGATGGTAACCGAAAGAGATGAATTTTTCTACCATGAGATGATAACTCATATCCCAATGCTCACTCACAAAAATCCTGAAAACATTTTAATTGTTGGTGGTGGAGACGGTGGCACAGTTCGTGAACTTCTAAAACATAAATGCGTTAAACACATTGATATGGTTGAAATTGACGGTATGGTAATTGATGCAAGCAAAAAATTCTTCCCAACAGTCGCAGGTGAATTAGATAACCCTAAAGTTTCAGTTCTTGTTCAAGATGCAATTGAATTTATCAAAGGAAAAGAAAATTTATACGATATAGCACTCATTGATTCAACTGACCCAATTGGCCCAGGAGAAGGCTTATTCAACACAGAATTTTATGGCAACTTAAAACGAGCTATGAAAAAAGGCGGTATTGTTGTTCCACAAACAGAAGGGCCTTTTGCTCAATCTGAAAATATGAGAAAAACTTATGCACTTCTTCGCAAAGTGTTTAAATATGTTGCACCATACACTGGCCCAATGCCAACATACCCTGGCGGATACTGGTCTTGGGGCTTTTGCTCAGATGATGTTGAACCACCATTCAACAATTCTTGTGTAGATTCTGCTCGTGCTGAAGAAATTGCAAAAACTTGTAAAATTTACAACAAAGAATTACACTCAGCAGTTTTTGCCGTTCCAAACTTTGTGAAAGAACTTGCTAATGGCTAATTTTGAAACCAAAAAATTAACCAGCGGTTTAATAGGTGAAATTGAAATTCCAGCCGACAAATCAATTTCGCACAGGTCGTTAATCATTGGCTCACTTACAAAAGGAAAAATGAAAATTGAGAATTTTTCCTCCGCTGAAGATTGTGCCTCAACTCTTAAAATTTTGGTTGAGCTTGGTGCCAAAATAGAGCAAACTGGCAACACCTTGTATGCTGATTTCACCTCGTGTTACAGTGCACCTAAAAATATTTTAGACTGTGGAAATTCAGGAACAACAATGCGTCTTATGTCTGGCATTTTATCTGCTCAGAATTTCACATCAACACTATGCGGAGATGAAAGCCTTACAAAAAGGCCAATGAAAAGAGTAACCGTGCCACTTAGCGAAATGGGTGCGCACATCAAAACCACAGAAGGACATGCCCCACTTAAAATTACAGGCAGGAAATTAAACTCTATAAAATATGAAAGCAAATTAGCTTCAGCGCAAGTTAAATCTTGCTTAATGCTTGCAAGTATTGCCCAAAACCTGCCTTTAGAATACATAGAACCAACACTATCTCGAGACCACACAGAGAGAATGCTTGAATATTTTGGCGGGAAAATTGAAACAGAAAAACTTGAGGATAAAGTTTTAATTAAAATTAGCGAGATGGAGCTTTCAGCGCGCGATTTGTATATTGCAGGGGATATTTCATCTGCCACTTTCTTTATGGTTATGGCGCTTATTGTCCCAAATTCTGAAATTATAATTAAAAACGTTGGGCTAAATGAAACCCGCTCAGGCGTTATTGATGTGCTTTTTGATATGGGCGCGAATATTGAAATTTTAGATAAAAAATTAATTTCTGGTGAAGAGGTTGCAAACATCAAAGTAAAATATACTGAAAATCTTCGTGCGACAACAATTTCAGGCAACATTATTCCAAGATTAATTGATGAAATCCCAACACTTGCACTTCTTATGACGCAAGCAGAAGGAGTATCTGTTATTAAGGATGCAGGCGATTTAAGGAACAAAGAATCTGATAGATTAAAAACCGTTCACGATGAGCTTACAAAGCTTGGCGCAAAAATTGAAGAAAAAGAAGATGGACTTATAATTCAAGGGAAAACACCACTTCAAGGTAGCGCAACTCTTAACACATACTGTGACCATAGACTTGCTATGACTTGGTTTATTGCAGGGCTTGTATCTGAAAGTCCAATCAATATCGAAGGCTTTGAATGGCACAAGACATCATTCCCTGAATTTTTAGACAAATTCAATTCACTTTTAAAATAACTATTACGTACATCGTGAAATATGATATACTAAAACAGGATATTAATTAGGTGAATTTATGAAAAATAAAAAACAAGCATTTACGCTTGCAGAAGTTCTTTTGGTACTTGCAATAATTGGTGTCATTGCAGCGGTTACAATCCCCGCCGTTATGCAACAATCGAGCGAAAAGAAGTTTGCAGCTCTCGCTAAAAAAGCCCAATCAACTCTACAGAATGCAGTGGATTTGAAGATTGCAACCGTTCCTTATGGCCCTGGAGATGTAAAACAAACCATTTTTGGCTGGCTTTTAGACGGCGAAGAAAATGGCACAAACACTCTCAAAGTAATTAAGCAAAACCCGCAGAATAATCCAAGAACCGTTCAAACACCTGATGGAATAATTTTTCACAATGACGACTCGAGCATTTGCGCCACTTCCAGCACAAGAACAAACAAACTTGGTTGCGACTACAGAATCAGAATAGATTTAAACGGCTCAGACGGACCTACAAAAACTACCATTACAGATGCATCAACCAAATTAAATACGGCAAGCAAACAAGCATCTGCATACGATGAAATATACCTAAAAATACTCAAAGAAGGAAATATCATTTATTGCACTTCTGAAACATGCACCGGAAACATTATCGAAGAAGATAAACGTGCAGGAAAATATTTAGGATTATAAACTAGCCTTAATAAGCGAAACTCAGGCTTGTTACAATTTGTGCAAATTATGGTATATAACTGATAGGGTATTAATTAGGTGAATTTATGAAAAATAAAAAATCAGCATTTACGCTTGCAGAAGTTCTTTTAGTACTTGCAATAATTGGTGTCATTGCAGCGGTTACAATCCCTGCAATTATGCAACAATCAAGCGAAAAGAAATTCTCGGCTCTCGCTAAAAAAGCAATTTCAACTATGCAAAACGCAGTTAATTTAAAGATTGCAACATGTCCAATGGGGCCAAAAGAAATGGGGGTCAACATATTTGAATGGCTACTTGATGGCGAAGATGACGGAGCAAATACGTTAAAAGCAGCCAAAGTAAATGCCGACTCAACAGTTCTGCAAACTCCAGACGGTGCCATTTGGTACCATAACAGTACATTTGGCCACTTTTATACAACGAAAGACAAGCCTCTCAACGATTACCACTATATGTATATTGATTTAAACGGCTCTGACCCGCCCACAAAAACAACTGTTGAAAATGCCAAAACCATACTTCCGCAACAATTAAATAGCGCGAAAGCATACGATATAATATACATATTCGCAGGCGACGACGGAAGGGTCAGATACTATGCTTCAACTTCTAGTGGGCTCCGTGCGCAAAAATATTCAGGTTTATAACATCAAAAAAGCCCTGCGAACAGGGCTTTTTTAGTATATGATTTGCTTGATTATTTTAAACTTCGATATACTCTTTTAATTTTTTAGAACGATTTGGGTGGCGAAGTTTGCGAAGTGCTTTTGCTTCAATTTGACGAATTCTTTCACGAGTAACGCCAAATAATTGACCAACTTCTTCTAATGTTCTTTGTCTGCCATCGTCCATACCGAAACGAAGTCTTAATACATCTCTTTCACGAGGAGAAAGTGAAGATAAAACTTCAGCTAAGTCTTCTCTTAAAAGTTCGTGTGCAACAGTTTTCACTGGAGCGTCAGCATCTTTATCTTCGATAAAATCACCAAGACGAGAATCTTCTTCTTTACCAACAGGAGTTTCTAAGCTCAATGGTTCTTGTGCAACTTTAACAATTTCACGAAGCTTATTGATTGAAATTCCCATTTCGGCTGAAAGTTCTTCTTCGGTCGGTTTGCGAGCAAGTTCTTGTGCAAGTTTTCTTGTAACTTTTTTAAGTTTATTAATCGTTTCAACCATATGAACAGGAATTCTAATTGTTCTTGCTTGGTCTGCAATTGCACGAGTGATAGCTTGTCTAATCCACCAAGTTGCATAAGTTGAGAATTTATAGCCTCTTTCGTGGTCAAATTTTTCAGCAGCACGAATTAAACCTAAATTACCTTCTTGAATAAGGTCAAGAAATAACATGCCTCTTCCCACATATTTTTTCGCAATTGAAACAACAAGACGTAAATTTGCTTGAACAAGTTTTCTTTTTGCAATTGCACCAAGTTTTCCACCTGCAACAATTTTGCGCGCCAAATCGATTTCTTCATCAGCAGATAGAAGTTTAATTCTACCAATTTCACGCAAATACATTCTAACAGGGTCATCAACTGAAATGCCTTTTGGCATAGTTATATCAGAACCGTTTTCATCATCTTCTTCTGATCTTGAATCAAAATATGCACCTGAAAGCGTACCTTCCATGCTCATTATACCTTGGTTTCTGATAATGTTTGAAATGTTATCAGTTTCCAAACCTGTGCTTTCATAAAAATTGTCTTCTTCAGGGGTTTGATTTTTGTCCATTACTGAAACCATAGAATCTTCGGCATTTTTTCTTCTGCTCATTAAAATAGCTCCATTCTTAATTTTGTAGGGTGTATTTCTCGTATATTTCTTTCGAAATTTCTATTTTATCCTTTTCGGATAAATCTTGGGACATAAACTTATTGCGAATTTTCTCTTTTTCTATTTCTTTCTCTATGTTGTTAAGTCGCTCGAAAGTTTCGCACATAGCTTGTGTATATTCTTGATATGTCAATTTCTCATACTCATTTGAGGAATATATAAAATTAACAACCTGTTTTTGAATATCTGTGTCGTTACAAAACTCCAAAATAATTTTTTTTGCTAATTCACTATTATTATTTACCTCGCAAAGTAATTTGTCAATGGCGCGGAGAAGGTCGAAATTCAAGCTATCCAAGGCTTTGTAGCCTGAAATTAATTGTTGAAAATACACCTTTTTTTCTGGCGTTGATGCAACAAGACCAAGTTTCACAAGATTTTCTTCCATTCTCTTGTGTCTTGAAGTTGCGCTATTATCAACAACTTTCGCCACTTTTCGGTTTACTTCGTTATCTGATTTTGCAAATGTTTCGGATTGTAACAATTTTATCTGTTTTCTTAATATATGTTCATCGACCTTTATTCTAAAGGCACTGTTTTTAATATACTCGGCAAGAATAACAGGATTTTTAATTTCTACTAAAATTTCAGCTATTTGGTGTACAATTGACCCTTTTTCCTGTGGAGTCATATCAGAAGTCATTTGCTCAAACACTTGTTCAAGTGTGTAATCAAGGTATAGAGGCGAATTTTTAACTTGCTCTATGTAACCTTCTGCGCCAAATTCTCTTATTATTTCATCTGGGTCTTTGCCACCAATTTGAGGCACGACACGAATTTCGCAAACATTTGCCGAAGCATCTGCATAATTTGAATCATACTGTTTAATGTTACCTAAGTTTGCAAAAATTTGTTTTATAACTTCGCCACCATTTTTAACCGCTTTTCTTCCTGCATTATCAGAATCAAAAGCAAGATATATTCTTCTTGATTGGCTGTATCTGCTTAATAACTTGATATGTTGTGGAGTAAGCGCTGTTCCACATGATGCAACTGTGTTTTTAACGCCATTTACTTGAGCAGAAATCACGTCAAAATAACCTTCCATAATAATTACAGAATCTGATTCTTTAATTGCATCTTTTGCAGAATTTAGCCCATATAAAATTGAGCTTTTGTTATAAATTTTACTATCTGGAGAGTTTAAATATTTTGGATTTTGTCCTTCCATAATCGCACGGGCGCCAAACGCAACGGGCGAATCATAAGTGTCAAAAATCGGAATAATAATTCTATTTTTAAATCTATCATAAATCCTCCCTTCTTTTTCGGAGACGAGCCCCGCATCTAAAAGTTCCTCTTTTGTAAATTCTTTTTTTAATTCACAAGCCAAGGCGTCATTAGAATTTGGAGCGAGACCAAGTCTAAATTTAGTTATAGCAACTTCCCCAACGCCTCTTTTTTCAAGATATTCAAGCGCACCTTTATTATTCAAAAGGTTATTATGATAAAACTTCATCGCAGCATTTACTGCAGACAACAACGTATCTTTTTCTTTTTTGCTTTGCTCAATTTTATCAGCACTCAAGCCTCTTGGAAGCTCGATTCCCAAAATATTCGCCTGTTCTTGCACAACTTCAGAAAAATTTTGGTTGTTATATTTCATCAAAAAAGTTAAGACATCTCCGCCTGCGCCACAACCAAAACATTTAAATATTTGTTTTGATGGC
>JAZNJP010000034.1:0-2140 GCA_045578125.1 Candidatus Gastranaerophilales bacterium
TTGAGAATTTTGAATTGATGGCGGCAACATTGCAAGCGCCCTCGCTTCTGGGAAGAAATCTTCATTTTGCCTACGCGCAAATTCATTCGGCAAAGATTCTTTTATAACACATTTTGTATCATCTAAAATATATGCACTCGCAAAAAGCCCGCTTCCGAGCCTTTTCGCCCCTTTATGCGTTTCTTCAAACTGGTCAATTTTTTGCGCAAGCTCATCTGAAATTCGCCCGCGGTGAACTTCCACCACTTTGCTTCTAAAATTTATGAAATTATTTCTTCTAATCGGAGAAATTTTCATTTGCTCTCACCTTGTTGTTTGGGTAGCTTATTCACACCTTTTGTTTTATTATTTTTAATCAGGCCAAAAATTCCAGCAATCGCAGCTACTCCTATTGCCGCAAGAGCCAAATAACCTTTTTTGAAGCCTTTTTTAATCGGTTTTTCTATTGTTTTTGGGTCAATTTCTTCAATTGCTTCTTTAAATGTTGCAGGATTCCAAAGTTTTGCACCAAAAACTCGCTCTAGTTCTTCTGTAAAACTTTTATCTACAGGATAATCCTCACCCGTTTTTTTAATTAATTCCCTCATTTCAGGAGTTAGATTTTTTTCAAATTCAGGATTTCTTTTTGCATACTCCCTAACTGCAATTTGCACACCTTCGCGTAAACTTTTCGGCTTACCAACTGTATTATCTGGAATTACATGTATAAACCTAACATTCCCATCTGAATTAAAATATTTTTCTAAACTTTCAATAGATTTTCCTGTTATTTCAGAGAACAACTCGTTGTTTTTAGTTTTGCTCATCGAATTATCAACATAAATTGAAATAAGAGGTAAATCATATATCTTTCTTAAATTTTCTTCGCTTATTCTTTTCTTAGTTTTATCTATTTCAATATATTCAAACAAATCAAGCATACGAATATCGTTTTTATCATCACCAGCCGCAATAACTAAATCATTCAATTTGCCTGCCATAATTTTTTCAACTTGAGCCTTAGTATCAAACAATTTATTTATTCTGCTGTTTCCAACAACTGGTCTTATAATAATTTCGCCAGAATTCGTTTTTGTGTGTTCTCTAGCCACAAAACGAATACCTGTCTCATTTAATTCTTGTTCGATACCTTTTTTTATACCAACAAGGTTCACATTAGCTGCAAGACGTTCTGGCAGATTAATATGAAATTCAAGATTTCCGTTATCTTTAAATGCGGCCCAGTTTTCAGGCACTGGAGACATCATTTTTCTCTTAGAATCAAAATGCATACCTTCTCCATAAAATGCTCCGTCAGTATCCGCCTCGAAAATGGTACAAACTCTTTTTCTTACCTTGGCAATTTTATATGCAATATCTTCTATTGTTTCATCAATTTCTTTAATTTTTTCTTTTGCTTGTACTTCATCAAGCCCCGCCGTTTCTTCTTCTTTGTAAGCTTTTGCTAAGCTTTTAACATGCGAAACAATCTCAACTTCTTCCATATCTGAAAACAATAATTTGTCGTATTCTCCAATTATTGTTTCTATAATATTATCATCTTTTCTCTCAATCGAAGGAGCGATAATATTCCAAAGCTTCGCAGCTTCGCCTGCTTTTTCTCCATCACCAAGTGCAGAAAGAATTTTTAACTGTCTTGTTATAATTTCTCTAATTTTATCACCGTCCCAGCCGTTAGTTGCCACTTTTACAGCGTCTCTTTTATCTTGGGAAAAATCAGATTTTAAAAACATTTCTTTTGTTTTGGAGGCAAAAAAATCCGCAATGTCACTTCTTTTTGTATAAATTTCTCCGCCATTTCTTATAATTAATTGGTCTGGAATAGGCACCCTTAAGCCATCTTCTCTTACTCTTTGAAGATAATAATTATACTCTGGACGATTTCTGCCAGATGTTATTGTGAAGTTTAGTTTTTTTTCTTTTACGCCCCTTAATTTATCTAAAAGTTCGCCAAAAGAGTCAAAATATTCTTGGAATTCTTTCTTTCCACTAGCAAGAAATTCTCTCCTTGGGCTATTAGGCATATTGTTGCAGAAAACATCATGTCTATATTTATGCGGCATAAAAGTACCATCAAAATCAGAATAAAAATTAGTCACTCCTGCTCTAAAAAATGGCTTGATGCTTTTATTATTCGTTT
>JAZNJP010000035.1:0-2415 GCA_045578125.1 Candidatus Gastranaerophilales bacterium
AAATTCGCAAAGCCTATGAAAAAGGGGAAACTTCTTCAAAGGGTGTTTATATGAATTTCCAAAAATACACCATGACTGATATTATAAAAGTTTACATGGGCTTGATTTTTGACATTATGGGCGGGGCAAAAGTCAATTTGGGGTTGGCAAAAGCCCTTCAATTGAAAATTGCGGACTTGCGAAAAACTGTTGCAACTTCTTCTTCAGAAGATGCAAAGAAACAAGCTGAAGCAATAGCATTGGCATTGAAAGATGGAAAAAGCACATGCCTTGATGCAGGTGATAATATAGTAACAACACCGCTTCAAACACAGCCTATAATGGACGGATTGAAGCTTGTATATGGTTGTTTGGCTTCTTTGTTGGGTGTTTCAACTTCATTTGTTGCAGGTGAATTGACAAGTGGAATGGCAGTTACAGGGGAAGCAGATGTAAACGCAAATGAAGATGGTATTAAAGACTTTTTTAATTCTGTTTTCAAACCTATTCATGACAAATTATTTAATATTCAATTGAAGTTCAAAACCGATAATTGGCGAAAATTCAAAGAATTTGCACAAGTTATTCCATACATAGAAAGTTCAATGTTTATAACTGATGAACAAAAACAAGAATTTTTTGAATTTTTATTTGAAGGTGACAAATGATATACAATCCTAATAAATTGCTTGCTGAAGTATTTCCTAAAAATTTTTTTTCAGGAAAAATCTTAACTTCAGGATTGGAGCTGAAAAAAGATATTATGCAAGCAGTTATAAAATCATCTTTAATGAATGAGCGGGAAGTTTCAAGCACAGTTTATAAAGTTGTAGAAGTTTACAATAATAAAATTGAAAAACTCAAGAAATTAGGTGAAAAATCTTATAAAAAAATGGCATTAAACGGCGAAAAGCTTATGAAAAACAGGCTTGAAAATGCGGTGTTGTTTAATGAAATTACCCAGTTGAAAAATGAACATGAAGGGCAATTTTACAGGTGGTTGCCTTCATCAGCCAAAGAGCCTGAACCTGAACACCAACTCTTATATGGCAAAATATTTAAGGTTGGTGAAGGTGACAAAGATGGCAATATGCCAACTGAAAGATATGGTTGCAGATGTGGTATTGAATTTTTGAGTGAACCCCAAAAAATAAAAGAGTTAAAGGAGGTTAAAGAGCCAGATATTCCCGAAAGTTCAGAGTTTAGAGAGGTTACAGCAGAGGGTTTGGAGCAAGAAATAAATATTCTAAATAGCAAAATTGAAGATTTGAAAAGATTGGAAGAAAATCTAAAATTGCCTAAAAAGCTGAAACCCGAGCAGTTGGAAAAAATGGTAAAAGATTCCGGTTTTTCGTTTTCAACATATCACGCAAATACGGGTAGTTATTACATGACCATAGATTTGGATAGCTTGGAAAATGAAGCTTTGAGGAATAAACTTATAAAAAGGTTTAATGATAGTTCTGTTAGGATTAGCATTCGCGACCACTGGAATCATTCCGCGGATTATGTCAAGCCTGATATTGATATATTTGTTGATACCCCTAACAATTGGCAAGACCAAACAGCATATTTGATAGAAAAACTTGAACTTAAGGGGGGTATTACCGGAAAAGTTAGTAAATATGCAAAAATGGAAGCAGATGTTGCAAAATTTGAAAGTGAAGCATATCAGGTGCAAAGTAAGTTGCGTGAATTTAAAGAGGCTGAAAAATTAGCACAAAAAGCAAAAGAAATATCAGAAGTTGGCAGTGGTAAGGTGCTGAGTGATGATGAATTTAATAAATTGAGTGATGAGGCTAAAAAAGCATATAGATTTAAACAAAATTTAGGGATAGATGATGAGATTGTCAGAAATAAGGTTAAAAGTAATCCCGAGCTTTTGTCAGAATGGACAAGGTTGTATGCGGAAACTGGAAACAGGGGTAAAAGGCATAGAGCAGAATTTAAGAATAGGCTAAAATAGATGTTGATTTTTAATAAGAAAATAATATTCTAAAAAAGAAAGGAAGGTTTAGAAATGGCATTTAGTGAAGAACAAGAAGCCCAAATTTTGGAAATGGTGGGCAAGATGGGCGATTTCTTGAGTAAGCAAAGCGAAGTCAGGAAAGAAGAAGAAAAAGAGCCTGAAAAAAAAGAAACAGGATTGCTTGATGAAGCAAAAAAGAATATGGCAGACAAAAGCAATCAAGAAGAAGACCAAGCCAACATTGAAAAGGCTTTGGGCTTCAATATGACAATTTCAACATTTGCGGACAAGTACAAAGATATTTTGCCCGCTTCCGTAAAGTCGGTAATTGACACAGCAAATGGCAAAATCTACACTTCAGCAATTGCCAAGGCTGATGAAATGCGAAAAGCTATAATTGAAGCATTTTTGGAAGTTCAAGCAAATGTTGATGCCCTTCCCGATGGTATGAAAAGTCGGAGGCCAAG
>JAZNJP010000036.1:0-4724 GCA_045578125.1 Candidatus Gastranaerophilales bacterium
GCAATCCAGATTTATATAATCGGGGAAAAAGAAAACTTATGGAATTTGGCTAAGCGTACAAATTTAAGTTGCGAGGCACTGTTGCAACAAAATCCAAATCTTGAGAATGGTTGCACTCCGGGCGAAAGAATCGTTGTTTATCGTTATGAAAATGTAAGCTTATAAGATTGTTTTAAATGAAATTTAAAAAAAGCGGGTAAATCGTTGGCAAAGTAAAAAAAATTTGTCTCGATGACCCGTTTTTTGTTATTTTATGTGTTAAAATTTCAATACAAATTTTGTAAAATTATTTAACAAAAATTTCTTGTAATATTGACAAAAACTGCTAATTTTGTTAACATTATAACTAATAAATTAGCAAAAATTTAATAATGATAAATAAGGGGAAGGGGAAATGAAAAATTT
Source organism: Candidatus Gastranaerophilales bacterium (assembly GCA_045578125.1). Lineage (GTDB taxonomy): Bacteria > Cyanobacteriota > Vampirovibrionia > Gastranaerophilales > Gastranaerophilaceae > RGIG1918. Next base: position 406 of record JAZNJP010000036.1, read on the forward strand.
AATTTTAGGATTAACTTGGTTTAATGAGGATGGTACGCCTGGTGCTTATTTATGGGCAACCTTGACTTTGGCTGCGATTGTTGTTTTTTCAATTATCATTTTTATGATTTATCGCTTATATGGTCGTAACTCACAAGTCAAAAATGATACACCGGTAACTACTGTTGAAAATAATGTTAATGTAGCACAAATTGACCCGGCTGCTTTTGAAAAGCGTAATGATAATCAACAACTTGAATTTTATGATCCCGCAAAAGCACGTGCAGAAGCGGAAGAATTAGAACGTATACAAGCAGAAAAGCAAAGACAAGAGGAAGAACGTTTGCAAGCATTAATGTTGGAAGAGGAGCGTAAACGTAAAGAGTTAGAAGCTAAGGAACGCGAATTTGAAGAGAAACGTCAACGTGAAGAAGAAGCTCGTTTAGAACGTGAACGTGAAGCAGAAGCAAGAATCGCTGAAAAAGAACGTTTAGCAGAAGAGCGTATGGCGGAAAAACAACGTATTAGTGAAGAAAAAGAGGCTGCGAAAGCTGAGAAGAAAAATAATAAAAATAAAGAAGATAATTTCTTCTTTAGTGATGAAGAAGATGAAGATGCTTTTAGTTTCGGTGATGAAGATATAGACATCGCCTCTGATAATGAAGCAAATGATTTTTGGAGTCAAGCAAAAAACTTTAACGAACAAAAAGATCAAGAACCAATTATAACACCAGTACCGGCACAAGCTGCTACGGTTGAAACAGTAGCACCAGCAACTGATCCACGTTTAGAAAAGTTAATGGAAGAATTGGAAAATCAAAAACAAGCAGAGCAAGAACGATTTGCAAAGTTAATGGCAGAACTTGAACAACAAAAACAAGAAACAGCTCGTTTACAAGATGAATTAGCTGACAAAAAAAAATCCGAAGAATTAATTAATCAAGCCAAAAAAGAAATGGAAGACATGATTAAAGAAAGTCAGGCAAAAATTAATTCAATTGAAAAAACAGAAAAAAAAGATAAAGAAAATAAAGACTTACTAGATGAAATCAAAACAGTGTTAGCTGCAGAACGTGAAGCACAGGAGCAACGCTTGCGTGAACAAGAAAATAGTTTAGCGGCTGTTTTAAACGCTATGGAAAACGAACGCCGCGTTAAAGAAGAAAATGCATTAAATGCTGAACAAGAAGCAAAAAAAGAAGATGAATTCTTGAAAATGCAAAATCAATACCAAGATGCAATTCAACAAATGCAAAACCGTTTCCAACAAATGTTAGATGAAGCTAATGCTCAAAAACGTGTTAGTTCAAATAATCCAGAAGATTTTGAAAAGCAAAACGTTTATCAAGTTCAGTTAGAACGTGAACGCGCTGAAACTGCATCTTTAATTGAACAAATGCAACGTGAAGTTGAAAGGTTGAATTTGGAACGCGAAGAAGAACGCCGTCAATATGAAGAAAAACAAAAAGCTTTAGATATTACCTTAGCGGAAGCTTTACAAACACAACGTAATGAATTTGAACAAGCTCAACAACGCGTAGCAGACACTAATATGGCTAACGTTGAAAAAATTCTTCAAGACATTGAAAAGCAACGTGCACACGAACAAGAGATGTTTACTAATATTTTAAGTCAATTAGCTGCTGAACGTGAAGATAACAATCAAACAAAAGCAGCATTAGAACAAATGGTTCGTGAAAGCGAAGCTCGTATTCAAAATTTAGAAACACAAAATTTACCACGTGGTTTAGATGATGAAACGATTGCTTCATTAAAAGAAGTATTGGCAAGTGAGCGCGAAGAACAACTTCAACGCATGGAAGAGTATAAACATGAAATTGCTGTTTTGCGCGAAACAATAGAAGAAGAACGTAAACAAAAGAAAGCTGCTGATGAAGATGATGACAGTGCTAACCAAGTTGTTTATGCTGCACGTGAAAGTGAAGTTGATGAAGAAATGAAGGCGCGTATCGATGCAATGCAAAATGAAATTCAATATTTGAATGAATTACGTGAAGCCGAACGTGCAGAATCTGAAAAACGACATGCAGAATTATTGGAAGCTTTAAACCGTTCTATTGTTAATGGTGAAAATGCGCGTACTCCAGAAACTCAACAAACAGAATTAGAAAGTGTTGAACGTATTTTAACGATGGAACGTGATCGTTATGCGGATATAATGAATGAATTAGCGGAGAGCCGTGAAGATTCTAAAAAAGCACAAGAAGCAATGAAACAATTGTTGCAAGAAAATTCCGAATTAATTGACCAATTGAATAACAAAAAAGAAGCTCGTGGTATTGATGAAGAAACAATGGCGGCATTGAAAGAATTGTTGGCTCATGAACGTGATATGCAAGAAAAACGCTTAGCTGAGCATGAAGATCGTTTAAATATGGCGGTATCTTCAATTGAAGAACAAAAGCAAAATAAAGCGGAAGAAGAACGTAAAGCAATTTACGAACAAACAATTGCAGATATGCGTGCTCAATATGAAGCTGAGTTAAATGCTTTGCGCGATTCAATTGCAATGCAAAAAGCTGAAGAAGAAATCAAAGCTGCGGAAGTAGACAATTATGATGATAATACAGGGGCAGAAGTCGAATTTAATGCAAATCAAGGTATAAATGAAGAAGTATTGGCTCAATTAGAACGCCTACAAAAAAACATATCTTCTTTAGAAGAATCTCGCAATGCTGAAAAAGTTGAATTTGAAGAACGTTATAATGAAATGAATAAAACATTAGAAGAGTCTTTGAAAGTTCAACGCTTAGAAATGGAATTGGAGAAAGAGCGTGAAATTAATGAATTAAAAATGAAGCAAGCATTAGAAGCTCAACGCTATGAATTTGAAACCGTTAATGAACAAGAGTTAGCAGCACAAAGAAAAGCTTTTGCAGAGAAAGAACAAGAACTATTGGCGGAAAGAGAAGCATTTGCAGCAAAAGAACAAGAATTGGCAGCTCAGTTAGAAGCGATTGAAGAATCCAAACAACATGAAATTGCTGCACAATTAGAAGCCTTTGAAGCAGCTAAAGAGCAAGAACTTGCTAAACAATTAGAAGCAATTAACGCAGCAAAAGAACAAGAATTAGCAGCAGAACGCGAGGCAATTGAAGCAGAAAAAGAAAAAGCATTGGCTGAATTAAGAAAAGCTTTTGAAGCAACAAAAGAACAAGAGCTTGAAGCACAACGCCAAGCCTTAGAAGCGGCAAAAGAACAAGAACTTGCGGCTCAGGTTGAAGCTTTGCGAGTTGCAAATGAACAAGAGTTGGCTGCGCAACGTGAAGCACTGGCAGTAGCAAAAGAACAAGAATTAGCCGCAGAAGTTGAGGCAATTAAAGCGGCAACAGAACAAGAAATCGCGGCACATATTGAGAATATTGAAAAGGAAAAAGCTGAAGCTTTAGCGGAGCAACGTGAAGTTTTGGCAGCAAAGGAACAAGAATTGGCTGCTCAACGTGAGGCAATAGAAGTTGAAAAAGAACAAGTATTAGCTGAACAACGTGCCGCAGTTGAGCAAACAGAAGTTAACGAACAAGCAAATGCGATTATTGCTTCATTTAAAGAAGAAATGAATCGTCAATATGAAGAATTCTTAGCTCAATTAAATCAAAAGAAAGTTGAAGCCGAAAATATGCAAAAAGAATATGACGAATTGATGGCTAAAGCAAATCCTGAAGATCAAGCTGCAATTAAAGAACAACAAATTGATGTTCAAGAAGTTATGGAGCAATTACGCGAAGAACGTAAAGCAGCTCGTGCCGAAGCTCAAGCATTGCGTGAAGAATTAGAAGCTCAACGTATGGAAACCGAAGCTAAATTAATGAAACAATTATCTGAAGTTAAAGAAGGTTTAGTATCTGAGTTGTCAAGTGAATTGGAAATTAAAGAAAAATTTGATGCAATGGAACGAGAAATCGAAGCTCAAAACCAAGAAAAATTAAAGCAAAATGAAGAAGAAGAAGCGCGTATTAAGCAAGAATATGAAGAATTTAAAAAACAAATTGCTGATGAAGTCGTTGCGCTAGAAGAAAAAAACGCTGCTTTACAAGCTGAATTAGAATTGGCTCGTGCAGAAAAAAATAGTAATGATGAAGAAAAGCAAGCCGAATATGAAGAAAATGAAAAACGTTTACGTGAAAAGTATATGCAGTTACGTAATGAATTAATGAAAGAAGCAGAACAAGTAACTAAACAATCGGAAGAAATTGCGGCTGAAAAACAAGTTATTGAAAATAAAAAGAAAGATTTAGAAGAAGAAAAAGCGCGCTTACAAAATGAAGTTGCAATGTTGAAACAACAAGTTTTAGAAATTAAAACTCAAGATAATGAGCAAG
>JAZNJP010000037.1:0-6025 GCA_045578125.1 Candidatus Gastranaerophilales bacterium
AATTTGTCAAATAAAAATCTTTTGCATATTATACGAGCATAAAATTAATAAGGATAATTTTGATGAATATATTTAAAAAGATTTTTTGCAGAGTGTATCAATTTGCGTTCAAAGTGGCACTTCCTCTCTTGCCGTATAGAAAACCAACTTTGCTTGAAGATAATGAACAAGTTGCAAAATTATTAAAAGAAAATAAAATTAAAAATGTTTTAGTTGTAACAGATGCAACTTTAGTAAAACTTGGCGTTACAGATGATTTATTCAAAGCTTTAAACGATAATCAAATTAAGTTTTCTATATATGACAGAACTAAACCAAACCCATCGCTAGAAAATATTTATGAAGCAGTTGAAGTTTATAGAAAAAATAATTGTTCTGCAATAATTGGTTTTGGCGGTGGTTCTGCAATTGATTGCGGTAAAGTTGTTGGCGCATGCATTGCTCGCTCAGATAAAAAAATCGAAGATATGGAAGGTATATTTAGAGTTATGAGAAAAACGCCTCTATATATTGCAATTCCAACTACAGCTGGCACAGGAAGCGAAACAACCCTTGCGGCAGTTATCACAAACCCTGCAACTGAGCAAAAATTCCCAATAAACGATTTCTTTTTAATTCCAGATTATGCGCTTTTAGACCCAAAAACAACGGTTAAACTTCCAAGGCACTTAACCGCAACAACAGGCGTCGATGCTTTAGTACACGCAGTTGAAGCGTATATTGGAAACACAACAAACAAGGAAACTCGCAAGTATTCAATTTGTGCAGTGAAATTAATCTTTGAAAATTTAAAAGAAGCATACGATAACCCAGAAAATTTAGTTGCAAGAAAAAATATGCTAGAAGCATCATACTGGGCAGGCAATGCTTTCACTCGCTCTTATGTAGGTTATGTCCATGCATTGTCTCATGCGGTAAGCGGGAAATATGGAACAGCGCATGGACTTGCAAATTCTGTATTTTTCTTGCCAGTTCTTGAAAAATATGGTGTTAAAATATATAAAAAATTATACGAACTAGCGCTTGCTGCTGGTGTTTGCGATGAAGGCGACACATATGAAGCTGGTGCTAGAAAGTTTTTAAATGAACTTAGAAGACTAAAAAGAGATTTAAATATTCAAAGCACTTTGCCTGAAATTAAAAAAGAAGATATACCAAAACTTGCAGAAACTGCAGCACACGAGGCAAACCCACTTTACCCAGTTCCAGTTTTAATGGATAATGATGAATTAGAAGACTTCTATTATGAAGTGATGGGAGAATGTTATGAAAGAGCAAGAAATCAAGAATATTATAGAAAAACAGCGGACTTTTTATTCGGAAGGCGCAACTTTATCAATAAAATACCGCAAAAGTGCCCTCAAGAAGTTGCGAGATAATATTCAAAAAAATTCTCAAATTATAACAGAGGCACTTGCTGCTGACTTAGGAAAGAGCGAAACAGAAGGCTTTTTGGCTGAAATTAGCTTAACTTTATCTGAAATTAACCACATGCTAAAAAACCTCAGAAAATACGCTAAAGATAAAACTGTAAAAACAGGTCTTGCAAATTTTGTGGCGAAAAGTTATATCAAAAAAAGCCCATATGGCACAGTTCTTATTATAAGCCCTTGGAATTACCCATTCTTGCTTGCGATGGAACCTTTGGTTGACGCGCTTGCTGCAGGGAACACCGTTGTTTTGAAACCTAGCGCATACTCGCCTAACACAAGTAAAGTAATCAAAAAAATAATCGCAGAAACATTTGACGAATGTGAAGTCGCAGTAATTGAAGGCGGAAGAGAAGAAAATAAATGTTTGCTTGAACAAAAATTTGACTATATTTTCTTTACAGGAAGCAAAACAGTTGGGCAAAAAGTGCTTGAGGCTGCCTCAAAACACATAACGCCTGTTACCCTTGAGCTTGGTGGCAAAAGTCCTTGTATTATTGAGAAAACAGCCAATATTGCGCTTAGTGCTAAAAGAATTGTTTTTGGAAAATTTCTAAATTGTGGCCAAACTTGTGTTGCGCCAGATTATATTTTGTGCGATAAATTTGTAAAAGATGAACTTGTTAAAGAATTAAAAAAACAAATAAAATTGCAATTTACGGATTCACCTTTAACAAATAAAGACTATGGGAAAATAATAAATAAAAAGCATTTTGACAGACTTTTAGGTTTAATTAATTCTGAAAAAGTGGTGCATGGCGGGAAATCGGACGATAACACCTTAAAAATTGAACCTACTATTATGGATTGCGTTTCATATGATGATAAAGTTATGCAAGAGGAAATTTTTGGGCCAATTCTTCCAATTTTGACTTATGATAGTCTTGAAGAAGTTATATCAAAAGTAAATTCAGGCGAAAACCCTCTTGCGCTTTATATCTTTTCTGAAAACAAAGAAATTATCAACAAAGTGCTCAGCAAATGCCAATTTGGGGGTGGTTGTGTAAACGATGTTATAATGCACCTTGTTTCATCTGACATGGGCTTTGGAGGCGTTGGCGAAAGCGGAATGGGTTCATACCACGGTAAATATGGCTTTGACACATTTACTCACGAAAAAAGTATAGTTGATAAAAAAACTTTTATAGATTTAGATTTAAGATATCAACCATACACAAAGTTTAAAACCTTACTTTTAAAGGCTCTTTTGAAGTAATAACCGAATAAAGTACAAATCATTAATTTTGCATTGCGGCTTTTATGCGGTATGATAAATATATTATGAAAACCAGCGTATTTTTAGCTTTTTTGATATATTTTTTATGCGTTATAGGCGTTGGTGTATATTTCTATAACAAACTAAAAAATATGAAAGAATATTTTTTAGGCGGAAGAAGTTTAAATAGCTGGGTTGCTGCAATGAGTGCCCAAGCTGCAGATATGAGTGGGTGGCTTTTGATGGGACTCCCAGCAGCTGCATACATTTCAGGCATTAGTGCTTCTTGGATTGCAATAGGGCTTGCCGTTGGCACATATCTAAATTGGAAAATAATTGCGCGAAGGCTTCGTCAATTTTCATCTCATATGGGAGATGCGATTACGATTCCACAGTATTTTCAAAACAGGTTTTTGACATCATCTCGTATAATTAGGGTTATCCCCGCGCTTGTTATTTTTATATTTTTCTTAATTTATACAGCTTCAGCTTTTAATGCTCAAGCAAAAGTTTTTCAATATTTGTTTTCGATGGATTATGGCATTGCTCTTGTTATAGGTGTTATCGTAATTCTAATCTACACCTTTCTAGGTGGTTTTATGGCTGCTTGCTGGACAGATCTTTTTCAGGGTTTTTTGATGCTTTTTGCAATGATGATAGTTCCAATCTGTGCATTTGGTGTGACACCCGACCTTACTTTTAATGTAATGAGCGCACACAATTCTGGAACTTATCTTAATCTCTTCAATTTTGCTGGTAATAATATTTCTCTTATTTCAATAATTTCATATTTTGCTTGGGGGCTCGGATATCTTGGAATGCCTCATATTTTAGTTCGCTTTATGGCAATTCGCTCAAGCGATATGATTAAAAAAGCAAGAATGATTGCAATGGTTTGGGTTATTTTAACTCTGTTTTCTGCAATTGCAATAGGAGTTGTTGGATATTTCTATCTCAAAAGCCAAGGAGTTATTTACCCAGACAAAACTACTGCCGAAATTGTGTTTATTGATATGGTAATGCACCTTGCTCCTTGGGGTTTTCTCGCTGGCGTTCTTCTTGCTGCAGTGCTTGCTGCGATTATGTCAACCGCTGCTTCGCAACTTTTAGTTACGGCTTCAACTATTACAAACGATTTTTATAAATTGCTTTTAAGACCCAATGCTTCTGATAAGGAATTAATGATTACAAGCCGTTTGGCAGTGTTTGCAACCGTTCTTTTGGCATACATTTTGGCGCTTAATCCTGAAAATTCTGTGATGAGCCTTGTGGCTTATGCTTGGGCAGGTTTTGGCGCATCATTTGGGCCTGTTATTTTGCTTTCTTTGTTCTGGAAACGTTTAACATTAAAAGGGGCGTATGCTGGTATAATTTCAGGCGCAGCAATTGTTTTAACTTGGGAAAATATTGCACTATTAAAAAGTACGGGGATATATTCAATTCTTCCTGCTTTTGTTGTTTCCATTGCTCTTGCAGCTATTATTTCAAAATTTGATAAGCCTAAAAACGAAGTTTTAGAATTGTTTGATGAAGCACTTAAAACAAATGTTTAAATTTTTGTGTCAAATAATATTGACAAGCAAATAATAAACAGATACTCTTAAATAGTTGGAATTAGGAGCAAGATATGGAAAACAATATTGGTTTAGGTGCGGTTGATGAAAATACTTCTGGGCAAGGAAAAGACGCTTTTGTTCCTGCTGAAGTTGCTGAAAAATTTAACTGGGGTGCGTTTTGTTGGACACTTATTTGGGGGCTTACTTATAAAAAACCAATTGCGCTTCTTGTGTTGGTGCTTGGTCTTATACCGGTAGTAGGTGTTATGGCGAATCTAGGGTTGTCTGTATGGTTTGGTATAAAAGGTAATACTTGGGCTTGGCAAGCAAGAAGATACGAGAGTGTTGAAGATTTTCACAAAAGGCAAAAAAGGTGGGTGTTTGCTTTTCTTATATTCTTTGTAATCGCGATAGCATTATATGCAAAGTTAGCGTCAGTTCTATTGAAGACTACAAAACAAGAAACGATTTATAAAATGAATTTAAGCGAAGTTGCCAATATTTTAGAACATAACCATTATACAAATTCAAAATTTATGCATAGTTTCCCAAAAGGAACTCCTGTTGAGTTAGTTTCATATTTCACAAGACAACAAAATGGTAATTACAAATCAATTAATATTAGCACTATTGCAATAGAGGGTATGCAAGGAAGCGAAATTATAGTCACTTTTAAGGGCGGAAATTGTAAAAACAATGAATGTATGGTTTTCGCAGATATTAATGGCAACAAGAAACCTAATAAATATTGGAAAAAAGGCGATAAAGAATTAAGCGATAGATATGTTTTCTACATTAAATATAATGGGAAAAATTCATACGAAATCATTAAGCCTGAAGCTATTGAATATTAAGGCAAATATTTAGTTAATTCTCAGCTCTGTTTCTTTGTTGAAGAAATGCAGTTTAGAAATTGGTACATAAAAACTTGTTGTTTGTCCAATTTCCGTGTTTATTGGTGCTTTCGCTGAGCATTTTTTAGAATTAATTTCAAAATAAGCGATTTTATATGAGCCTAAAGATTCTACAAAATCAACCAAAACATTTAATTTTATTGAATTTTCTGCTGGTTTTATAAATTCAATATCGTCTGCTCTAAAACCTAGTAAAAATTTGTTTTCTGAAATTTTAAGTGCCGTTGTGTCAAAATCTTTTTCAACTTGCGCCCCTTCAACTAAAATTTCAGAACCACAAATTTCAGTTTCCAAAATATTCATTCCAAGATTGCCCATAAATGTCGCCGTGAAGACATTATTTGGTTTTTCATAAACATTTTGAGGAGTGTCCATTTGCTGGATTTTGCCTTCATTTAAAACAACAACCCTGTCCCCCATGCTTAGTGCTTCAATTTGGTCGTGTGTTACATAAACGCAAGTTACTTGAAGCTTTTTCTGAAGTTTTTTAATTTCAGAGCGCATTTGAACACGCAATTTGGCGTCTAAATTACTTAAGGGTTCGTCCATCAAAAAAACTTTAGGCTCGCGCACAATGGCACGACCTAGCGCCACCCTTTGCCTTTGCCCGCCTGATAATTCTTTTGGTTTCCTATTTAAAAGTTCATCAAGCCCAAGAATTTTAGATGCTTCACGAACTTTTTTATTTATTTCATCTTTTTTATATTTTTTAACTTTTAAGCTAAAAGCGATGTTTTCATAAACTGTTAAGTGTGGATATAGCGCATAACTTTGAAAAACAAAAGCAATATCCCTGTCTTTGGGTTCAATTTTGTTCATCAATTTTTCATCAAAATATAAATCGCCACTATCTTGCACTTCAAGGCCAGAAATAATCCTCAAAAGTGTAGATTTTCCACAACCCGAAGG
>JAZNJP010000038.1:0-2685 GCA_045578125.1 Candidatus Gastranaerophilales bacterium
AGTATGTTTTAAAAGATATAGCAGATGAAATGCTAGTTTCAATTGTTAAAAGCGTGAAAGATGGTGCAATGTGGCTCGACCCAAAGGTTGTAGATATTGTGCGCAATTCATCATGCGGGATTATGCCATCTAAAACTACAACAAGGGCAAGCTTCAAAGCACAACACGCTAATTTAACCGAGCGAGAATATGAAGTGTTAAAGCTTTTAGTTGACGGTAAATCGAACAGCCAAATTGCTGAAATTCTAAGCATTTCAGAACATACTTCAAAAGCACACGTGTGCAATATTATCCAAAAACTTGTGGTTGATGACAGAACGCAAGCTGCAGTTAAAGCAATTAGAGAAGGCTTGGTTTAGATTACAATTTCTGTTTCCATTGAATAAATCACAAGCCCAAGCTGCTTTGCTGTTGGCTTTTTTAAGTATTTTCGCTTAGTGTAAATAATTGAAGATTTGCCCGAGTTTTTATATTTAGAATTCTCTTTCACAAGCTGAGCACAAAATTCTAAAATTTCTTTATCTGGTGCTTTTTTATCATTGCTTTGTTTTAAAATTAAATGACAAGAAGGGGCATTTAATGCATGAAACCAATAATCTTCTCCACGCGCAATTTTTGAAAGGAGATAATCGTTCTGTTTCGCATTTTTGCCAATATAAATTCTCCAACCATTATGGTTGATTTCTTGAACTTTGGGTTTTATTTGAGCGCTATTTTTATCTTGAGCAAACGAGCTTTCAATTTCATCTAGCTCATTTTGAGTTTTTGCAACATCAATATCAAACAAAATTTCTTCAAAATATTCTTTTTCAGATTTTGCAATGCGGGCAAATTCTTCTTTAAATTTTGAACCTTGTTTTTCTTTTTGATAGAGTTTGTAATATTTTTGAGCAGTTGCAGACGCTCCTATTTTAGTATCTATTTGAATTTTTTCATCACCAATAATAAGCATTTCATCTTGTGGATTTAAATTATACAAATTCGCAAAAATTAAATCACCCCAAAGTTTATATTTTTCTTGTTTTTGCGAGCTATCTGGAACAGATAAAACCTTATTTCTTTTAAAAATTTCGGCTTCAATTTTACGTTTTAATTTATTCTTTTTCTTCAAGAAAACATCATGTTCATAATTTGATACGTAATTATCTAAAATAAAATCATTCACACAAGTTGGCATTTCGTATATTTGCTTTATAAATGGGATATCCGACATTTTGGAGATTTTCTGCAATGTTTCAAAAAGCACAATAGGTTCTTCCAAAACATTTTCAAAACCAACTTGAACAATCACTTTTTCTATGTTTTTTTTCGTAAAATAAAAATATTTTTGACTTATGGCAGATGTGATTTCATCAAGTTCACTTAAGCCATAAATCAAACTTGCAAAGCCACCAAAGCTATCATTGAGAATATCGATTTTATTTTGCTTAGGTGGATAAGAATATTCAATTCCGCCCCAAAGTTCACGAACTGAGCTTTTTTCTTGAGAAATATTATGAGCACAACCTAAAATAACTTTTGTTTTTTGGTTATATAAAATTATATTTGAATGTTTTCCCATAAGCTCAACTGCCAAGCAAAGTGGCGAAAGCGAACCTATTTCATCATAACTATTAAAATGAAATTCAACAATTCTTTCGTAATCAACAACTCTAAAATCAACAAGGCGAGAACTTTGCAAATATTTCCTTAGCAACATGCAAAACATTGGCGCAACTTTTGGCATTTGTCCAATTTCTTTAGTAAATGCAACATAGTTAAACTCTGGCGCAATGTTAATTGAAATATTTTTTGTCACACCACCTGAGCGAAAAGTTAAAATTACTTCACTCTTTGAAGCTTGACGCACTTTTTGCAAATAAGAGCCTACGAGAAAATCTTTATTTTCAATTTCAAATAATTTCAAAATCAAAGAGTCAATTTTTGCCATTTTAATAGACATCTATTTCCTCGAGTTTATAAACCGCCTTGGTAAGTTCAGAGAGCAGAATTTGAACTTCGCTATTTATATATTCTTTTGAATATTGCGTACCATCTAACGCCATATATTTTGAATATCTTTTTGCATCATACATCAAATTTCCAAGAAGCTTAGCTCGATATACGACTGAGCAAATCCAGATATAGTGCATAGATTGAGCATCAGGAGTATTTGAATATTTAGCTATAATATCTTGAGTTAGGAGGTTCAAATTATTCACCTGAGAAATATATTTTTGAAGTTCAATATTTTCTGTATTTTTTTCCAAATAATCTTTGAATTTTTTAAGTGGCTCTCGAATATATAAAACATCATCTATGAACGGAGAATTTTTCTTCTTTTTAATTATTTCATCCATAAAAATAGGATCATCAAAAGGGGCTTTTTCTAAATTTGACTTATTAGTTTTTTGAGTGTCGTCAGTTGGAATAATAGTGGCATTTTTTTGTCTTTTGAACTCAAAAATCATATTAACATTAGGAAGTATGCCTTTATATCCTGCTTCTTCTTTTTTGGTTTGCTCTTTTGAGCTATCTTTTTTTGAAAACCAAGCAGCTTCTACAGGAAGAGCTGAAACAAAAAGCATGATAGATAAAATTATAAGAAAATTTCTCATATAATTATTATACTTAGAATTATTGTTATTTCAAAATTATTTTTTAACTCCTACTATATTTATAGCAATTGAAAAGTGGCTTAGTGCA
>JAZNJP010000039.1:0-3631 GCA_045578125.1 Candidatus Gastranaerophilales bacterium
ATTAAACAAAAAAGCAAACTTATTAAACAAAAGTATTCCACACAAAAACATCGCAAAATTTGCAAACAATCCATTCAAAGAGATGAATAAGGGAAATACTTACGTGTGGGTTGACAAAGAATGAATTATTTTTGGACTACATGTTTTGTTTTCAAAAATTCAAGAGCGTTGTTAATGGGAACCGCAAAACCAATGCCAATATTTGAGCGGTTATTATCAGGATTATAAATTGATTGGTTTATGCCAACAATTTCGCCATTCATTGTAATTAATGGGCCTCCAGAACACCCTGGGTTAATTGCCGCATCTGTTTGAATTTTGTTTCTCTCGTAATCAATCCTTGAAACTATTCCTGTTGTGAGTGTGCCATTAAAACCAAAAGGGTTTCCAATCGTGAGCACTCTTTGTCCCACGCGCACTTCTTCTGAATTACCAAATTTTGCTGGAATTAGCGGAACTTTTGGGTTAATTTTGAGCAAAGCTAAATCATTGTTATTTTTAAGTAACGCAATAACTTTGGCTTCGTAATTTTGTCCATTGTAAATTGTGACTTCTATGTTCTTAGCGCCATTTATTACATGCATACTTGTTAAAATTACCCCATCAGATGTTACAACGCAACCTGTACCTGTTGAAATTCCTTCTTTCATATCTGCTTCAATTGAGACAATTGAAGGGTTTGTTTTTTCATAAATTAAAATTGTTTGCATTTCATAGTCTGAATATTCAGAATATGCCATCTGGCAAGGCAAAATAAAGTTTACAAAAATTAACACAGTTAACAAAAAAGTCAATTTTTTGAAATTAAAAGTTTTTATTATTATGGAAGAACAAAAAATACTTAACATATAAAAGTATTTAAAGGATATCGGGGTTTTTTAAATTGCCTTAATTAATATACTGTGTTAGCATTTAAAAAATTCTTAAAATAAGGAATTAAATAAATGAGGAAGATTGAAACTTTTAAAAGACATCTTAGAGAAAAAAGAGCAATTAAGGTTATCTCTGGCATTAATAACTACAATTTAACTCTTGTTAAAAAAGTTGCAATAGCAGCTCAAGCAGGGTTAGCAAGTGCGGTTGATGTGGCGGCAACACCTGAAGTTATTAAAGTTGCAAAAGCTAACACAAATTTACCAATTTTTGCTTCTTCAATCAATCCATTTGCGCTTTTAAGCGCAGTTAAATGCGGAGCAGATGCTGTTGAAATTGGCAACTACGAAGCATATTACAAACAAGGCAGAAGCTTAACAGCTGATGAAGTATATGATATTACGCTTGAAACAATGAATTTGGTTTCAAAATTCAATACATTCATTTGTGTAACAATTCCAGGAGTAATTCCGGTTGAAGAACAAATTGAACTTGCCCAAAAATTAGAACTTTTGGGAGTTGATTTAATTCAAACAGAAAGCGTTGCAAACCTTGCACAAAAAGCAAGAGGGGCAATGGGCTTAATTGAAATTGCAAAAAATACAATTGCAAACACAATGGAACTTGTTAAAAATGTTGACATTCCAATCATGAGCTCAAGCGGGCTTACTACAAACACAGTGCCTATGGCATTTTCAGCAGGTGCGAGCGCAGTTGGCGTGGGAAGCGCAATCAATAAACTCGATTCACAAATTGCAATGGTTGCAGCAGTTCGCTCAATCGTAGGTTCTGTTGGATATAGAAACAAAATTATGCAAGCGGTTAAGGAAAATACTTTTGTTTTCTAATCTGAATAAATTTTCTAAAAAGACGACTTCAAGCAAGTCGTCTTTTTTTATGTTAAAATTATCCTAAAGAAAGTACAGGATTAAAATATGCCTTTATATTTATTTTGGGGTGATGAAGATTATCTTATAGACAAAGAGATTTCAAAACTTAAAAAAAGTGTTTTGAAAGGAGATATTAATGCGCTCAATTACAAAAGATATGACAACCCAAAATTTCACGAATTAGAAAGCATTTTAAGAACAACACCAATGCTTTTTGGGGATAGTTTACACATAATAAAAGCTGAAAAGTATTTTCTAAATCAAAAAAAACAGCATTTAACAGAAGAAGAAATTGTAAGCATTGCAAAAGATTTTGAACTTGTGTCAGACAGAGTGCATATTGTGTTTACATGCCAAATTCCAAGAGGTGAAAATAAAAAACCCGATTCTAGAAAAAAATTATACAAAACACTTTCTAAACTTGGCAGAATTGAACAATTTGAACCATTTTTAAGCTACAGAGATAAAGAATATACACCCGTAATTCAAAAAATGGCAAAAGAAAAAGAAATAATTATTACAGATGAGGCGATAAAACTCTTGGTTGAAACAAGTGGCACTTATTTGCTAGATATTGATTCGCAACTTGAAAAATTGAAACTATACGCCTATCCAAGCAACAAAATAACTTCTGAAATGATTGGTGAAATATCTACCGTTAATGATGACAACTTTGTTCTTGTTAATTTAATGACAAAAGGCGATTGCGAAGCTTTTATGGAAAAGCTCACAGGTTTACTTGAAAAATCGCATTATCTCGAAATATTTGCCATTCTCCAAACAATGCTACTAAAATTTATTCAGATGAAATATTATTTACCAAAAATGTCATCTAATGAACTCTCGGCAATAGTTGGCTGGTCACCTGGGAAAATAAAAATAGAATCAAATAATATTTCTGACATACCGCTCAAAAAGCTTATCCAAATTAAACAAAATTTAACAATGGGAGAATTTAAACTTAAATCAGGAGAAATTTCCGACCCGCTTCTTGCATTTGAACAAATTATGCTTGGAGGGAAATTATGCTAAACCAAATTTTCAGTAAAAATTTCCAATTCACAACAAAATATTTTAACGAAAAATTACAAGCAATTGCAGATGGGAAGGCTAAATTCCCTCAATCTATAATTTTTGAAGGTTCTGATATTTATGGTGAATTGTTTTTTGCACTAGAGCTAGCCAGAATTTTAAATTGCGAAAATGGCGGAAGCGAGTTTTGCACCTGCACAAACTGCAACTGGATTAAAACATTTACTCACCCTGCAATCACTATTGTCACCCCGATTGATTTTAAAGATATGGATACAGGTTCAAAAACTGTAATTTCGACCAAACAATGTCAAGCAATCAGCCGAAAATTGCTTGAAACATCAGACTATCACAGGGTTTTCATATTTTTGAATGCAAATAAAGAAACTCTTACTGAACAAGAGGAAAAACAAGTAGCAAAATTTAAAAATCTTGGATACGAACTTCCTGAAGAGTGGCAACCAGCACACATAAACCATAAAATCTTTCAAGACCAGGCGTCTAACGTTATTTTAAAATCAGTTGAAGAACCACCCGAGAACACAACCTTCTTTTTCTTGACCAAAAATAGAGAAGATATAATTCAAACAATTGTTTCTCGTTCTCAAATATTCTCTCTGCCGTCTGGTGTTCAAAGTTCTAATTATGATTTTATTGCAGATTTATTTAAAAATTATCCAAATTTCACTCTTGATGATGCTTTTGAAATTTCCCAAGAATTGCTAAATAGGCTAAAAGACGGAAAACGCAGCGCATTAGAAATAATTTTAATGATTGAAGAATATTTAACAGCACTTATTAAAAGCAACCTAAATAACCCAATTCTTACTCAGGCA
>JAZNJP010000040.1:0-2325 GCA_045578125.1 Candidatus Gastranaerophilales bacterium
CGATTAGAATCACTTTACGCTTTTTAACTTCATCATCGGAAAAAGTGCCTGGTGCCACCTTGTTTTGGTTCTTTGCTGATACGTAACGATACAAACTGATACCAAAGAATACTATTAAGATAATCGGAATTACAAAGAAAAATATTTCATATAACAAGATTTCAAGCATGGTTTCCTCTATAATATTATTTAAATTTTCTGATATATTCCTTATTAACGCTGTAAAACCATAATGAAATGACACGTCAAACAGAAATAACACCCTGAATGATTTTCTTTGAACCCCTTTGAAATGATTTTTGCTTCGAATATTTTTTCATTTATTACCTTCATTTCGTTTCATTCCAAAAGGTCTAATATATTCGCCCAATATATTAACATATATTTGACGGCTTGTCAATATGTTATAATTATTTTTTAATTTTTTTCAAAAGACAATAGCAGGTGAAATCAGTTTTTAAAAACAAACACGAATAATTTTTATCAATCAAAAAAGTTTTTTTCAATCAAAAAAGTCTTTATCAATCATAAAAGTTTTTATCAATCATAAAAGCAAAGACCGAAAGGCAAATAACAGCCTTTCGGTCAAGTTTTAAAATCAAGAAGCGGATAAGTAATTAAACCTATTCGAAAATAAATTCTTGTTTAACTTCTTATTTAATTTCAACTGTTGCGCCAGCGTCTTCAAGCTGTTTCTTGAGAGCTTCTGCGTCTGCTTTGGAGATGCCTTCTTTAACTGTCTTAGGAGCTTCTTCAACGAATGCTTTAGCTTCGCCGAGGCCAAGACCTGTAAGTTCTCTAACAACTTTGATAACTGCGATTTTCTTGGAAGCTTCAACGCCTTTGAGAACAACGTCAAATTCTGTTTTTTCTTCAGCAGCTGCAGCAGCGGGAGCAGCAGCAACAGCCATAGGAGCTGCGGCAGAAACGCCAAATACTTCTTCGAGAGTTTTTACGAGTTCAGAAAGTTCCATAACTGTAAGTTCTTTAACTTGTTCAACAAGTGCTGTAATTTTTTCGGACGCCATATTAATTTCCTCCATTTACTTTACATTTAATTTAACATTTAATATTAGTGTTTGATTTTCACATTCACAAAAACGTCAGCTTAAACAAACGTTTATGAAAATGTTTTTGATGTTTTTTGCGGTTTTATGCCGCAACATACGAACGAAAGCGTTTTATTCGCCAATTTCGTATTTTTTCATCACAAGCCAATCTCAAAAAAACGATTATGCGCCTTTCTGATCCGCAATTGCCTGAAGAGCAACTGCAAGTGCTGTGATAGGAGCGTTCAACGTTCCAAGAACTGTTGCAACGAGAACTTCCTTTGAAGGCAATTCTGCGAGTGCCTTAAGCTCATCAGAGCCAACGAGTTTACCATCGATAAAGCCAGCTTTAAGAACGTAATTATCGTGAGTTTTTGCGTATTTACCAAGAACTCTTGCTGCTGCAATCTGGTCATCTTTGCAGATAGCGATTGCTGTCATACCGTTAAGAACGTCATTAAGACCTTCAAGACCAGCCATAGAACTCGCTCTGGAAATGAGAGTATTCTTAATTACCTTGTATTCAACGTTTGCTTTACGAAGCTCACTTCTGAGTTTTGTATCATCTTCAACAGTGATTCCCTGATAGTTAACGAGTACAATAGAAGCTGCACCTTTCATCTGTTCAGCTAAAGATTCAACTATAGCTTTCTTTTGTTCAAGAACTGCTGCGCTTGGCATAATATCCCCCCTTCTTTGATTATAAACAAAAATTCATGCTCCACTTGAGGAGCATGAAATAACATCACATATTTTATATTCACCGCAAACTATTACCGTTTGGGAAAACTAAACAAGTACATTGTTTTTCATTGCACCTCGGTCGGCGGATAAACCATTGTATTGCCCGAAAGCAAAACCGACTGTCTCAGGAACGTTTGATATTGTACCATAAAAAAAAACATTTGTCAATAGTTTTTTTCCATTTTTTATAAATTTTTCAGTGAATTTTGCAGAGCGTAAGTTACCAAAATAAAATCCGCTTTCAAAAGTAATAATCAGAAACATCGTTTTATAGTGGTAATTTGTTTTTTTTTGCAAGTATATGTTTTAAAAGTATAGATTTTTTGAATTTAATATCCCAAGTTTGTAATATCCCAAGTCTGACAGTTAAAATAACATCTTGTTCCATTTCCATTAGAGAATTAGCTCTGTATGAAAGAGTTATTTCTATTTCTTCTGCTTCTTTAGCGTTTAATTCTTCTATGTATCCTTTTGCCCATTCTATTGGATCTTCGTGGATTTTTTTAGTTCTTCAAGTCTCCCAAAACGATAA
>JAZNJP010000041.1:0-2327 GCA_045578125.1 Candidatus Gastranaerophilales bacterium
GTTTTTTTGGGACGCAACATACGCTTCGCAATCCGGATGAATTATCTAAAAAATTGGTTGATTTAATAGGCAAAATTTCTTAATTTTGAAATTTACAAGAAGATTGGTAAGCTGGATTTCTATCCCCAAACGCAAGTTGAAAACCTTCGATAGATTCTGAATTTTTAACCCTGTTTAAATAATCTTTAGCAAAGATTGATTTTGAATATAAGTATTTAAATTTGCCTTCTTCTAGTTGGTTTTTCAAATCTTTAAAAGTTTGATAAGCAGAGTTTATACAAATTCTAAGAGAGTACTCTTGCTCAGTTTTAGCTAGAATATAATTTGCATATTTAATAATATCACCTAAGAAAAATGAATAACTTTTGTTCAAAACGAGTTCAAGTGTATAATTATTCTCGCCTTCATCTATAATTTTAAAAACTGAAAGTATTTCCGATGTTTCAGGATTTTTCATTACAAAAGATTGAACAAAACCATAATCAGTTTCTATTTCTGCAGGTTTTTTAGTGAAATAAAATTTTTGTTCTTGATTTAGGGAACAATTATTAAAATCTGAAATAAAATCAGAATATGGCGCAACAAATCTTTTGAAATAATTAGGACGAACATAATTTTCAAGTTCTAACTTAGCATCATAATAATTTAAAGAAGCAATCTTTTTGAATTTTACACCATTAAGTAAAACATTAATAACCTCAACATCGCTATCAAATAAAGTGATATAAAAAATTGCTTCCTTCAAAGAAGAATATTTTTTTATAATGTATTCAAAAAAATCAACCAAAATTTCAGAAGAATTATCCATTGTCATAAAATCTGAAAAGATGATTTTAGCCGTGTTCTTAACGAAAACAAGTTCAGCATAAGTTTTGATTTCATTATCCAAAATCGCAAGATAAATGTCTTGCATAAATTTCATTTTATGAGGAAGAATATGATTAATGCAATATTTTTGACGAAAAAATAGCTCTGAAGTTTTGCTATTTATTGCACGCAAAATAGGGTTTTCCTGAACACCCGACAAATCAGAATACATAAAATCGTCAATTTTGAGCATAGAGTCCAATTTACATTTTTCGCGCTTTAAAACTTGTTCTAATTAACATAACTTTATCTGAAATAAAATCAATTGTTTTCATAAAACCAAGTTTTAATTTACCTAAAAATTTATCACTTTTTTCTAATTTGTGCAAATTATCAAAATCTTTAAAAGATTCAAAATCAGAAAGCTTAAGTCTTACCTCTGGCATAAAAGCGCAAATAGCAACTAGCCCTAAAGCTGAAGCAATAAAATAAAGAGCGCTCGCTGTGCTTGAATTTTTATCTGCCTTTGATGCAACTTGAGGATTTTGTGGCACGTAATAATCAGCACCGCTTGCAAGGTAGCTATTTTTTGGTGTGCCTTTCGCGAGGGATAATTTAAAATCGGCATCATCAAAATCGTTTATTTTTTGTGTTATAGAAAGTGACATAATTCAACCTTTAATCTAATAAAACAAAGAAACAAAATTAATTGCTAGACTGAAATCTTATGCTAAAATTAATATCATGAAAATAATTACAAACATAATAGGTGGTTTAGGAAACCAATTTTTTCAATATATGGCAGGTTATGCTCTTGCAAAAAAACTCGGAGCAGAGCTTTTACTTGATATAACCGCATTTGAGACATACAAAACAAGAACTTACGAACTTGAAAATTTTAACATAGAAACAAAATACGCAACAAAGGAAGAGATTAAAGAGCTTGATAAAAGAGGGTTTTTCAACAGAACTTATTTTGGCGAACAAAAATTATCTTTTGATTTTCGCCAAATTAAAAAAAGTGCATACATTAGGGGTTATTTCCAAAGTGAAAAATATTTTGAGAATTATAAAGATGATGTACACAAGCTTTTTACATTCAAAGATTTTTCATTTATTAAACACCCGGAACTACTCGAGCAAATTCAAAATACAAATTCTGTTTCAATTTCTATAAGATTAGGAGACTACGTGGGGCACCCACTCCTCGGCGGGCTTTGCACCAAAAAATATTACGAAAATTGCATAAATTATTTTAAAGAAAAATATCCTGATTGCGTGTTTTATGTTTTTTCTGACGAGATAGAACGTGCCAAAGAAGTTCTTGGCAAAGGCAATTTTATATATATGGACACAGAAAACTGGCAAGAAGATTTATATTATACACAAAACTGCAAACACAATATTATTGCAAATTCAACTTTTGCTTGGTTAGGTGCGTATTTGAACAAAAACAAAGAAAAAGTTGTGTTAGCCCCTGAAAGATGGTTCAACGACCGCCCCAAAACTTATAAACACAT
>JAZNJP010000042.1:0-2967 GCA_045578125.1 Candidatus Gastranaerophilales bacterium
CTTTGACACCAGCTTCAATAGCGTTTGTGAATTGTTCGTCGTTAATTTGTTGATTATATGTGCCACCTGCGCCACCACCACCAATTGCGACGATTTGGAAGTTTTTAGCACCTTTGGCGTAATCTGCATTAGGGTTAAATGAGCATACATTGCCTGAAACACTAGTTGTTGACTCTTTGCCGTCTTTTGTTCTAATGTGTTGCTTTAGCTGACCGTTGTCGTAATAACATTCAAAAACTCCGGTATGCCCAGCAACTGCTCTCTTTTGGATATCCTTTTTCATAGCAAAAGGAATTGCGGCGCAGATAATAATCGCCATAATTAATGTTGTTGTCATTAATTCGATAAGAGTAAATGCTTTTGTTTTTTTACAATTCATTACCATATAATTACTATTGCTCCATTATTACCATCTTTTGCAGTTGTGAAGTTAGGCACTCTGCCCTTTAATTGAGTCTTGCTTAAGAAATTTTGAGAAGCTTTTTGAAGATTTTCGTACCTTTGCTTAAATCCAGCAGCAAAGTCGCCCTTACCAAGGAACTCTTCTACAACCTTTTTATCATTATTATTATACGCAAATGCATCAAGCCCTTTTACTCTATATACACCTTCGGTTTTACTCCAAGGTTTGCCCTGGTCAGAACCAACTATTCTAGTTTCAAGTATAACTTCGTTTCTAATTGCTTCGCTCAACAAGAATCTATCTGGGAATACGTTTGCGTATGCACCGTCACCGCCGAGACCTGGCATATCATCATAGTTGTAGCTTGTGCCGTTTCTAATATCTACGGTATGCAAGAAATCTTTATTTGCCATAAGAAGTGAATTATAAATTGGTTTTCTTTGAACATTTTCACGAGCCAAACATCCCGGACGTTTCACATATTCATCTATAGCTTCTTGAGTATTTAAACTGTCTCTGTGCGTAAATAAGAAACATGGACCAACCCAAGTGTCATTTAGCTTATCACTTGCGCCTTTAAGCCCACCTTGTGCAGACAAGATAATTTGGCCTTCAGCTTTTCTAATAATTGTTGCTTGACCATTTGCGCCAACATCTCCACCTGTTTGATTAACTTTTCCGCCTATGCCAGGCTTAAGCACAAGTGTTTCATCAAGTTTAGGATATGACGCCTGTCTAATTGCACCATTTTGACCGGCTGAAGCCACAAATGCGCGCTCAAACGGAACGTTTTTAATTTGACGGTAAATATATAAATGATCTCCGCAATTTAATTCATGGCTAAAGTGTTTAATGTTCTGTTCTGTTTTTTGACCATCTTTATAAACAACATCGCCTGTGCTATATCTTACAGTATATTTTTTGCTACCTTGCACAAAATCATTACAGCAATTTTGGTGCACGCAAGAATAGTTACTATCTGTTTCACTATCTACACTCGCTGTTCTTGTGCTTCCGCAACATCCTGGCTTAGAAGTTGTCTTGCTTGGCCAATAAAGCCAAGATTCACCTGACATTGTGTCTCTGCTTGTGCAACCTGTAGAATCAGAAGCGCAACATTCATTACAAGAAGAAACAGACATTTCATAATTTGTTTGAGACCAAACTGCAGTATTTGTTGGTGTTGAACATCTGCCGGAAGCATTTCCTGTTGAAACAAATGATTGACCAGTAATATTTAAATTGTTGTAGCTTAATTGTCTTTGAGCTTCAGCTAGCGGGATTGCAGAACCATTGCTTCTTGAACTTTTACCGTGCTGCCCCCTTGGAACAATGGCGCTTGTTGCATGTGATGCGCTTGGAGCCATTTTTCCTTCGTTATATGCAACATGGAACGTGACAGTTCCGCCGTATTCGCCAATGTTCATGCTTGAATTTTCAGTATCACTCCAGCTCATTTTAATTTTTGCATAGTCAGCGTCAGAAGCATAGTCGTTTCTTAAGTTATAAATAGAGTTAAAGCCTCTATCTGTTGCTGATTTTTTGCCGCCACCATATGTGCATTCTTCTGTTTTGCAGCCGAAATTTGTTCCTTCAAGTCCAAGCGAACTATCACAATGAGTTGCTAAACCGCTATATTTATTAACTGCAGCAGCAGCGCGAATAAGCCCTGAAGGAGTTGTGTAAGTGTATTTATAACCTGCAGTACCTGCACCTGATGTTGTGTTATCACCTGACATACAAGTTCTCATGTCAGTGCTTGAATCTTGTGGATCATCAAGACAAGCACAAGAAGCAAGCCCTGATGGAGAAGTGATTTCATAAGATACGTCTCTTGATGTTGCATTTGTATAAGAACCAGCTACGCCGTAATATTTGTGAATTGCTTGGAAAATATCTTGCTCAAGAATGCTTGAATCTAATAAATCCGTGTTATCAACGGAGCATAATCTTGGGCCAATGTTATATACAGAAATATAGTCTGTGCTGGAATCATTCTTGACAAATGTTTCACTTTTTGCCGCTTCCACCACGATATCTCTGCAAATTTCTACCCAAGAGCCACCTTGTGGGCAAACAGCAAAGTGATAAGGCAAAATACCTTTAAAAACATCTAAATCACCATGGCTGTTATAGTTGGCACATGCGTTGTCGCAATAACCGTAGCCACCACCGGGGCAGTGCCCAACATATCCGCAAACATTTTTAGTTTTTGCTTCTTTTACTTTTGTGATTGTCTTTTCAGTCTGCCCATTCCAATACCAAGCGTTTACGCCACCCGCATTTGATAGGTTACCAAAACCAAGTCTGCCATGGGCTTTAAGCAGTTTTAGGTGTTCTGAATCAAGGGTATCTCCATTAGTGATTGGCGTATGAATAGCATCTTCAAATTTGCCGTCATTTAATTGTTGATTATATGTGCCACCTGCGCCACCGCCACCAATTGCAACAATTTGGAAGTTTTTAGCACCTTTAGCGTAATCTGCATTAGGATTAAAGGAGCATTGACCCTCTAGATATCTTGTGCCGTCGTCTCTTGTTTTTATTTGACCTACTTTTTTAGG
>JAZNJP010000043.1:0-2061 GCA_045578125.1 Candidatus Gastranaerophilales bacterium
GCCTCCGACTTGGCGCTGCAATTGGCGGTCCTGTTGGTGCACTTGTAGGTGGTGCTTGTGGTATGGTGCTGGGTGGCGTTTTAAATACCTTGGGTCGTGGTTTATTAGATAGAGTTTTAGGCAAAAATTATTCAGTTAAAAAACAAGAACAAGATATGCAAGCTCAAGCTCAAGTAATTGCTCAAGATGGTGCAGCACTTGCGCAAGTAAAAGATGCAGTTCAAGCGCAAATTGTTGCAAAAGCGCAAAGTGGGAAAGAGCTTACAAAAGATGACAAACAAATGTTAGCTATGGCTCAAGCTGTGGATACTGGTGATACTCAAACGCAAGCAGTTAGTGCTCAACAACAAAATCTTGATGCGAATTCTATTCAAATGGCGCAAAATATTCAACAAACTCAAGCAGTGGCTATGACCCCAGAAGAACAAGAAGAAGCTGAGCTTATAGCAAGACTTCAAAAGGTTGATAATCCTCAATTTGATTATCAAATTCCAGATGATTTTTCAGCATAAGGCGCGTCTAATATTGTTGCTCTCCAAACTTAGTTTACATTTATTTAATTCTTATTGACATTGAATTTTCTTTATAATAAATTATTTATACCGCAGACAGTTGGTAGCGAAAGCGTAAACCCAGCCGAGGTGATTAAATAATTTATATTTGTCATGTAATTTTGCGGGTGAAATGTATAATATCGGCAAAATTTTTTGTTTTAAGGCAAAAAATAGAAAGGGAAAAGATGTCAACAAAGGCTTTCAAAAATGAAAAAATCGAACATTATAAACGTCAGTTCGAAAATGCCAAAGTTGCCGTTGTAGCTGATTATCGTGGTCTTTCAGTAGAAGAAATTACAACTCTTCGTCGTAAACTTCAAGCTGAAAATGCAGACTTAACAGTTACAAAAAATACATTAACCAAAATTGTTACTAAGGGAACTGAATTTGAAGCTATCAGCGAACTTATGCAAGGTCCAACTGCAATTGCATTTGGTTATGGTGATGAAGTTACGGCTGCTAAAGTTTTGGCAAGTTTCATTAAAGAAACTAAAAAAAGCGAAATCACAGGCGCTGTTTTAGATGGTAAAGTTCTTTCAAAAGCTGAAGCACAAGCGTTAGCTACAATGCCAAGCAAAGAAGAAATCTACGCTAAAATGCTCGGTTGTGTTAATTCGCCAGCTTCAGGAATTGCGAACGCTGTTAACGGTGTTATGTCAGCACTTGTTAGAGCTGTTGCAGCAGTTAGAGATCAAAAAGCAGAATAGTATTTATTAAAATAAGAAAGTGAGAAAAAAAATGAGTAATGTAGAAACAATTTTAGAACAAATTGAAAAATTAACTTTATTAGAAGCTTCTGAATTAGTTAAAGCTATGGAAGAAAAATTTGGCGTTTCAGCTGCTGCTCCAGTTGCAGTTGCTGCAGTTGCTGCTCCAGGCGCAGCTGCTGAGGCTGAAGAAGGACCATCAGAAGTTTCTGTTATCCTTAAAGATTGTGGAGCTAACAAAATCCCAGTTCTTAAAGTAGTTAGAGATATCACTGGTCTTGGTTTGAAAGAAGCTAAAGATTTAGTTGATGGCGCTCCAAAACCTGTTAAAGAAAACATCAAAAAAGAAGATGCTGAAGCTATCAAAAAACAACTTGAAGAAGCAGGCGCAACTGTTGAAATCAAATAGTTTTAGCATATATGCAAAACTTAAAAGCCCCTTGAGTTTTTCAGGGGGCTTTTTCAATAAAAAGGCAATAAATATCTTTCACATGTTTTGTATGTGTGTAAATTATGAAAATTTCGAAATTTCAATTTAATAATTATGTTTTAATGGGTAGCAGAACTAATGCAAACAAAAAGAGCACCCCTTTTAAAGGTTCTGCTTTTTTGGGTGAAGCAAAGCCTAAAAGAGAAAAATTTATTTCTCTTTATGATAAACAAACAAGCGGAAAGCTATTGTTTCAAGGGATTAACTGTTCAACTGGGCATTTTGAGCTTAAAAAAATAGTTGACCTTGAGTGTTCTTGTTGTGGGCAAAAAATGATTCCTTTAGATGTTGTTAAAGAACTCGCTGCAAA
>JAZNJP010000044.1:0-2620 GCA_045578125.1 Candidatus Gastranaerophilales bacterium
CCGCTTGGCCTCCGACTTACAGTAATTACTTCATCACCAGCGCCAATATCTAAAGCCCTTAAAGCTAAGTGCAAAGCATCAGTTCCTGAGTTTAAGCCAACAGCATATTTAGCGCCAAAATATTCAGCAATTTCAGCTTCAAATGCTTTTGTGTTAGCACCAAGAATATAGCTACCACTTCTCATAACTTCAACAACTGCGCGTTCAGCTTCTTCAGCTATTGTTTGGTATTGTCTTTTTGAATCAATAATAGGAATCATATCTACCCCTCTTTTATACTACGTTTACTTAATTCTAACACACAAAATGGCTTCTTTATATAATCTTCACATCGGTTTATAAGCGAGTGTTTTCATTGTTTAAAAAGTCATTATAAGCAATTTTTAAACCTTCTTCAAGCGTGGTTTTCGCTTCCCACCCGAGGTTTTTAAGCCTTGTTACATCAACCATTTTTTTCATTGTGCCATCAGGTTTTGTTGGGTCTAGTTTAATTTCGCCTTCCCAGCCAACAGTTTTTGCAACCATTTGTGCAAGCTCCATGATAGTTAAGTCAACGCCTGTACCAACATTTACGAACTTACCAACTTCGCGTGCCGTTTTTGTCTCCATTAAAAATACACAAGCATCAGCAAGGTCATCGCTAATCATAAATTCTCTACGAGGAGTGCCTGAACCCCAAATGGTAACTTCTTTTTTACCTTGAATTTTTGCCTCATGAAATCTTCTAATAAACATTGGGAGAACATGCCCATTTTCATTATGGTAGCTATCAGAAATACCGTACAAATTACATGGCATAACAGCCATAAAATCAGTTCCATATTGCCTGTTATAAGCATCGCACAAACAAATGCCAGAGATTTTTGCAAGTGCATAAGGCTCGTTTGTAGGTTCCAATTCAGAAGTTAACAAACATTCCTCTTTCATAGGTTGCGGTGCATTTTTTGGATAAATACAGCTAGAGCCTAAAAACATCAGTTTTTTAACACCAAACTTGTAAGATGCTTCAATCACATTATTTTGAATTTTAAGATTTGTGAGCATAAAATCAACAGGGTATGTGCTATTAGCATGAATTCCACCAACTTTAGCCGCGGCTAAGAATACCCAATCTGGTTTTTCTTTTTCAAAAAATTCAAAGACTTTAATAGTGTCTGTCAAATCAAGCTCAGAACTTGTTTTTTTAATTATATTTGCGTAACCCTTAGCTTCTAAATTTCTAACCAAAGCACTTCCCACTAACCCTCTATGGCCAGCAACATAAATCTTTAAATTTTTATCCATTTCAACCTCCGTATAATGAATTATAAAACAATATTTCACTCCTTGCAAAACGTTAAATAAAAATATAGAATTATCATTATGAATGAAGTAGAGAAAAATTTATCAGGCGAAAGAGCCTTAGATTTCATAAAATTATCTTTTGAACTTAAAAGTTCAAAATTATATAAAGAAGCAATTGAAATGCTTTACAAGGCATTGTCTTGCCCAGATATTGGAGATGGAAGATGCGAGATAATGTCACAAATTGCTCACCTATATTTCAAACTAAAAAATGTAGATAGGGCAATTGAACAATATGAAAGAGCGCTTGATATTGACGAACATCATGAGGCTTCACTTTTAGGTTTATCTGATATTTATTTTTCACTTGCAGACTACGACAAAGCGCTTGAGATTATGGAAAAACTTTGCCACGACAAGCCAAGCGAAACAAACTATGTATTTTATTTTAAAATTCTGTTTGAACTCAAGAAATATGCAAAAATTCAAGCCGTTTGGAATGATTTAAAGGCTGAATATAAAGAAAACGAAGAATTGATGTATATATTATCAAAATCTCTAACAGATGATAAAAAAAATGTTCTTGTCGAGTTGCTTGAAAAAAACCCTGAAAACAGGCTTGCGCTTTTAGACTATGCAGAAATTATAATTGAAGAAAACAATTTTAAATTAGCGCTTGAATTGCTACTTAGAGCAAAAAGCGTTAAGGATGATTTTGCGGTTGAATTCCGCTTAGGCTATACATATTTCAACCTTGCGGAATATCAAAGTGCAATTGGCGCTTACCTTAAAGCACTTGAATTTAATCCGACATCAGATAAGGTTTATTTTGAACTCACTTCAGCTTACATTGAAAACTTCTGGTATGACGAAGCATTGATTGCGATAAATCGCTCAATTGAACTTGCAGATAACAAAGAAGAAATCGACAACAGAAGGCTTCTTTGCGCTTGGCTAAATTACAAAATTGGAAAACCAGACAAGGCAAAAGCACTGCTTGATAGCTTTAGCGAAAATTCAAAATTATATGAAGATGCAAAAATTTTAAAATATGTAATTTTATATTCAGAAGGCGATATTATAATTTCAAAATTACAACTTGAAATTCTGCTTCGCTCAAACCCTGAAAACCCGCTCATTATATCAACATTGGGTAAAATTTACAAACAAATGCAATATCCAACAAGAGCAATTGAAATATATAAAAAAGGGCTTGAAATATCACCTAATTCAATTGAATTTATGTCTGAACTTGCAGACTTATATATAGACAAAAACGACTTTGAAAACGCTTGGGAGTTAATTGGGAAATTAGAAAATATCAACACAAGTCGGA
>JAZNJP010000045.1:0-1503 GCA_045578125.1 Candidatus Gastranaerophilales bacterium
TTTAAAAAATTTATTTTTTATTAATTATTGGAATAAATCTCAAAAATCAGATATAATTAATTTGGTAATTGTAAATTTTTTGTAATAATTGCCAAAAAAAAGACATGTTTTATATTCAGGTAACTTATATATAGCGAAGGGTCATGAACCAATTGCGAAAGTGAAGGTAAATATGGATTTCAAAAATTTAAAATTTGTCAAAAAGCTACAAGATTTTAATCCAAAACTTATGAGTGCATTTCGTTCGCATATGAGGGATTTAAAGATAAAATCTAGATATATCGATTATTTAATACCTGAAAGCGAAAATTCAGTTGTTAATGATTCTAAAAGAATTGAAGATATGGTTCGCGAAACCTTGATTAACGAGTTTTCTGAAAAGATTACTGAGAAAAAATCATATGAACTTTTGGTTGATGCAGTTGTGCATAATATCAAAAAGAAACAACTTGGAAAGCTTGATAAAGAATAATTAATATATTTGAGATGGATAGTAAGAAGAGTAAGTTTTTAATAATTAGACTTGGCGCAATTGGCGATATTATACACTGTCTGCCGGTTTGTGATTTCTTAAAAAAGTCTTTTCCTGATTGCGAAATTCATTGGGTTGTGGATAAAAAAAATACTTTATTGGTTAACAATAACCCATTGATTGATAAAATCTTTGAAGTAGATTTGGCTGCATGGAAGGCTTCTTGGCTCAGCGCAAATACTTTTTATGACATAATTAAACTCTCAAAAGATTTGAGGGCTGAAAAATATGATTGGGCATTTGATTTACATGGCATGTTTAAAAGCCTTGTTATAAGCGCTTTTTCTGGTGCAAAGAAAAGGGTTGCGTATTCCGATTATAGAGAATTGGCAACACACGGCGCAAATGTTTTAGTAAAACCAAAATCAAAAAGACCTCACACCTATTATCATATAATGCAAAGAAATCTTGATTTGGTGCGCTATTGCGGGCTTGAGGGCTTGATTGAATATGATAAGCCAATTGTTAAGCTTCCGCTTACAAGTGTAATTGCGCGCGAGCATGTAGATAACTTGCTCTCTGGTATTAACCCCAATAAAAAAACAATTGTTTTCGCGCCAAAAACCACATGGGACACAAAGCACTGGGACAAAAATGAATGGCGCGCGCTTTACGATATGTTAAAACATGATTTTAATATTGTATTTACAGGTGCTGGTGCAGATTTAGAATTGATTGAATTTATTACGCAGGGCGATATCCACTCTTTTGTACTTGCAGGTAAAACAAATCTTGAAGAGTATGTTGAGGTTATTCGCCAAGCGGATTTGGTCATAAGCCCTGATTCTTCTGCGGCACATATTGCATATGGTGCGTATTGCGAAAATAATCATACAAAGATTATCACTATATTTACTTCGACTTCAAAATATACTTATGCTCCACCAGAATCTTGCCCATTTCCTCTTGATGAGCCAGAGTGTGTGCCATGTCACAAGAGAACATGTAAAAAAAGAACATCCGATTGCACA
>JAZNJP010000046.1:0-2724 GCA_045578125.1 Candidatus Gastranaerophilales bacterium
GAAATTTTTGGTTATCCTGGTGGGGTAATTATACCTCTGTATGATGCAATTTATCTCCAAAATGATATTAAACACTATCTTGTTCGTCATGAACAAGCTGCAATTCATGCTGCGGAAGGTTATTCAAGAGTTACGGGCAAATGTGGTGTAGCGCTTGTGACATCTGGCCCCGGAGCCTGTAACGCTATAACAGGCATTGCAAACGCATATTATGATGGTTATCCGCTTGTTGTGTTTACAGGACAAGTTGGGCTTGACCAAATTGGCAACGATGCTTTCCAAGAAGCAGACATGATAGGAATTACTCGTTCTTGTTGCAAACACAATTACTTAGTAAAAGATGTAAAAGATTTAGCAAGAATTATAAAAGAGGCTTTCCATATTGCAACAACAGGAAAACCTGGTCCTGTAGTAATAGATTTGCCTAAAAACATTTTGACATCTAAAACAACTTTTTCATATCCAAAACAAGTAAAACTTGTTGGCTATAAACCAAACTATCAAGGGCACCCGCTTCAAATTATTCGCGCACTAGAATTATTATGTGAAGCTAAAAAACCAGTTATTATTTCAGGTGGTGGTGTGCTTCAATCTGATGCGCATAAAGAACTCACAGAACTTGCGCAACTTTTGCAAATTCCTGTTTGCCATACATTGATGGGAACTGGCACATATCCTGCAGATGGTCCTAAATATTTAGGTATGCTTGGAATGCACGGTAATTATTGGGCAAATAATGCGGTTATGAAAGCAGATGTTATTTTTGCGGTTGGCACAAGGTTTAATGACAGAATCACAGGTTGCCTTAAAACTTTTGCAAAAGATTCTCGTGTAATTCATATTGATATTGACCCTTGCTCGATTTCAAAAAATGTTAAAGTTGATATTCCAATTGTTGGTTGCGCAAAAAATGTACTTGAAGCAATGCTTAAAAGAGTTAAAGACAAAAACCTTGAAGAAACAATCAACACAGAAGCTCGCAATAAGTGGTTTGCAAAAATTGACGAATGGAAGCAAAAAAGAGCAATTCCAAGGGTTGAAGGAGAAAAGTTAAGTGCAATCACTGTGCTTAACACAATATATGAATATACAAAAAACCTAAATCCTGTAATTTCAACAGAAGTTGGTCAACATCAAATGTGGACAGCACAAATTTTCAAATTCAATAAACCAAGAAGTTTTGTAACATCTGGTGGTCTTGGAACTATGGGTTTTGGTTTCCCAGCTGCTATGGGTGCATGCGCTGGTGCTCCTCATAGACCAGTGATTAATATTGCGGGCGATGGTTCAATACAAATGAACATTCAAGAAATGATGACTTGTGTTGACTATGGTTTTAAAGTTATAAATTGTATTATGAATAATGGATACCTTGGCATGGTTCGCCAATGGCAAGAAAAACTATGTGAAAAACATTATTCTGAAACAAAAATTTCTTCTCCTGATTTTGTAAAATTAGCGGAATCTTATGGCGCACTTGGTATTCGAGTTGAAAAAGAAGAAGAAATTATACCTGCACTAGAACGTGCTTTAGCTTCAAAAACTCCAGTTATGATAGATTTTATTGTTGAAAGTTTTGAAATGGTTTATCCTTGGGTTCTTGCAGGTCAACCATTAGATAATGTTATACTTTCAGATGAGTGTGAGGTGTAAAATGGTAGCAAATCATACAATTTCAATACTTGTAATAAACGAAGCAGGTGTACTTTCAAGAATAGTAGATTTGTTTTCGGGCCGCGGGTATAACATTGAAAGTTTAACAGTTGCACCTACAATTGATAAAAACTATTCAAGAGTAACAATTGTAACTCAAGGCGATGATAGGGTTATTGAGCAAATCAATAAACAATTAAATAGGCTAATTCCAATCATCAAAGTAATGGATTTACCTACAGGCGACGCTATTGAGACAGAAATTGTTCTTGCAAAAGTTTATGTTACAGATGAAACAAGAGCAGAAATTATAAAAGTTGCAGACCTTTGTGGTGCAAGAGTTTTAGATATTACAGATAAAACATACACACTTCAACTTGTGGGTGATGATAAACAAATAAGAGCACTAGGCGAAATGCTTAGACCAATTGGTGTAAAAGAATTTATAAGAAGCGGAAAAGTTGCGCTTTCTCGTGGCAATCAATTTGCAAACATCAATCTTGAATAAAATTCTTTAACAAAATTTTACCTTTTGGCATGCGGTTTTGTGCTAGTATATTTAGTATGAGTATGAAATATGTTCCACTACATATACACACGGAATACAGTTTGTTGGACGGTGCGATAAGGGTTAAGGATTTATTCAAATTCGCAAAAGAAAACGACATGCCAGCTGTTGCAATTACTGACCACGGCACAATGTTTGGTGTTATAGATTTTTATAGAACGGCCAAAGAAACAGAAGGCGTTAAAGGGCTTATTGGTTGCGAAGTGTATGTTGCAGATGGCGACGTAATAAATGATAAAACAACTAAAAAACAACTCTATCACCTTGTTTTAATTGCAAAAAATAATGTTGGTTATCATAACTTAATTGAGCTTGATTCAATTGCCTGCACTCAAGGTTTTTACTATAAACCTCGTATAAATAGAGAAATTCTTGAAAAATATTCTGAAGGTTTAATCTGTATTTCAGCTTGTATTGCAGGAGAACTCGCTCAAGCTGTGCTTGATGGCGATGAAGAAGGCGCAATTGAAGTTGCAAAATGGTATAAAAACTTATTTGGTGAA
>JAZNJP010000047.1:0-5397 GCA_045578125.1 Candidatus Gastranaerophilales bacterium
GAAACTTCAAGAGTGTGTGTTAGGCGAGTCATAAGGTGGTCATTTGTTGGATTAAAGAAAACTTGAGTTTTTCT
Organism: Candidatus Gastranaerophilales bacterium; assembly: GCA_045578125.1. Taxonomy (GTDB): domain Bacteria; phylum Cyanobacteriota; class Vampirovibrionia; order Gastranaerophilales; family Gastranaerophilaceae; genus RGIG1918. The sequence continues at coordinate 75 of JAZNJP010000047.1, forward strand.
TTTCAACCTTCTAAATGCTTTAGAGTGCAAAATTCTATCTCTATCTCTCATAAAAGGAGTTCTATAAACACACTCTGTCTCAAAATTTTCTCTTCCTTTAGAATTTACAAATTTCATTGCATAAGGAGAAAGGGTTTCTTCTTTTTCTTTATACATTTCAATTATATTTTCTAAATTATTTTTCATATTAATCCTAGTTTTTCACAACTTCGATTTTTTCAAAATTTGTAAGATATGGCAAGTGTTCTTCTCGAATTAATTCCCCTGGAAGCAAAACTGAAATTCCAGGTGGGCAAAGCGCAATAATTTCAGAACAAATACGCCCAATTGCTTCTTCTTTTTTAACAACTTCTTTTTCACAAAAATATGCAATTCTTGGCGTCATGATAATTTCAGGATCAACAAGAGGCGTATATTTCACAACATTTTCAGTTGTTTTTGTATATTCTCTTGAAGCAATTTTTTTGAAACAATCTAAAAGATAATCAAATTCGCTTTTTCTTCCACCAATGTTGGAAAGAATGAGAATACCCTCATCTGATGCGGATTCAACTTCAACTCTAAATTCATCTTCTAAAATTTTCTCAAGCTCAATTCCAGATAACCCTTTAACTTTAATAAAAATTTTCGTTGGGTCAAAATTTAGTTGATCTTTTCTTGATAATACGGACACATTTTTTATATTTTTTGCTTTGTCTCTAAAATATAGGGCGTTATCTATTGCATTATCAATTAATTCTAAACCTTTTTTTGAATTTAAATAAGCACGAGCAGAATCCAAACTTGCAAGAAACAACATTGAAGGACTTGTTGAATGTATCATCATCAAAGCTCTTTCAACCTCATCTGGGTCAAGCAAGGAATTATGCGCAATGTGAAGCATTGAACTTTGCACCATTGAACCGCCTGTTTTATGCAAAGAATTAACAACTGCATCTGCACCAAGTTCAAGTGCGGTTTGAGGAAGTCTATCGCTAAAATTCCAAAGCGAGCCGTGCGCTTCATCAACCACCAAAGGTACATTATATTTTTTGCAAACTTTTGATATTGCTTTAATGTCTGAAATTACACCTTCATATGTTGGGTTTGTAATCCAAACAAGAGCAATATTTTTATTTTCTTTTAATTTTTTCTCAACGGCTGATGCACTAACTGAACCAAAAATCGCCCAATCATCAAGTTTTTTTGGAATTAACCAATTAGGTTCAGCCCCTGTAATTACCATTCCGCAAAGAACAGACCTGTGGCAATTTCTCCCTATTAAAATTTGGCTATTAGGTTTTGTTGCACCGAGCGCTATTGCCAAGTTCCCAATTGTTGAACCGCCTGTCAAAAAGAAAGTTCTTTGAGAATTAAAAGCCTCCTGAGCTAGCTTTTGCGCTCTTTTTATAGCGCCTGTTGCAGGGTGAAGTGTTCCTAAATTATCAAATTCATCTGTTGTATCAAGCGCAAAAACGTCTTTGCCCACCAAGTCAATAAATTTAGGCAAAACTGCAGCACCCCTGTTGTGGCCTGGGATATGAAAACCTGTCATAGGATTTTTCTTGTATGCATACAATGCATCAAGAATTGGGGTTTTGACATCTGATTTTTTCTTTCTTCTGAAAAACAGTTTCTTAAAATTTATCATTCTAAGATTATTACATGAAAACAAAACAAAATAGCAAAAAAATATTTTTCCATGTTTTATACGTACAACTATTCCATTCAAAGTAACAAAATGTTATAATAAATTCGTTTTGTGAAGGTAAATGACGAGGTAAAATGGTTGATAACAGATCAGCCGGTATTCTAGGTATAGGCGGCAGCTTCAATTTTAAATCTGGCGATATATCAGGAACAGCAGCTAAAACTAGTGACGATAAACAAGACCAAGGCACGGAATACTTTTTGTACGAACAAAATGAAGAACAAGAAGGACAAAAAGAAGGATACCGTGACAGGTCACATGAGTTGCGTGCTTCTCTAAATTCTCTAGCTGTTATGAACTCTGCAAATATTCGCCTAAGAAAAGCAAGGGAAAAAGCGCTAGAAAAAGAACAGAAAAAAGCAGTAAATTCCTCGGAAGACTTTGACATTGATGTTGACGAAGATTAATTTTTAAGAGGATAGTATGCCAACAATAATTGAAGATATTACGGCAAGACAAGTTTTAGATTCAAGAGGAAACCCCACAATTGAAACAGATGTTGTGCTCTCATGTGGCGTGGTTGGCAGAGCCTCTGTGCCATCTGGCGCTTCAACTGGCATAAACGAAGCTCAAGAACTTCGAGATGGCGATGATTCAATGTATCTTGGTCGTGGTGTTTTGCAAGCGGTTGACAATGTAAACTCAATTATTGCACCAGAGCTTATTGGGCAAAATGCTTCTAATCAACAAGAAATTGACCGTTTAATGATTATTTTAGACGGCACAGAAAATAAATCTCGCCTTGGCGCAAATGCAATTTTGAGCGTTTCTTTAGCTATTGCTCGCGCTTGCGCGCTCGCTTACGAAATGCCTCTTTACAGGTACATTGGCGGAATTAACGCATTAGTTCTTCCAACCCCTATGATGAACGTGTTAAACGGCGGAGTGCATGCAGATAACAATGTAGATTTTCAAGAGTTTATGATTGTTCCTGCAAATGCTGTAAACTTTCAAGATGCAATTCGCATAGGTTCTGAAGTGTTCCACAGCCTAAAAAAAGTGCTCCAAGATAAAGGGCATATGACATCCGTTGGCGATGAAGGCGGTTTTGCGCCAAATCTTTCATCAAATGAAGAGGCGCTTCAAGTGTTGCTTGAAGCAATAGAAGAAGCAGGATATACGACAGACGATGTGAAAATTTCTTTAGACGTTGCATCAAGTGAATTTTATTGGGACGGAAAATACACACTGAAAGGCGAAAACAGAATACTCACAAGCGATGAAATGGTTGATTTCTTAGAAGAACTTGTGAACAAATACCCAATTATCTCAATTGAAGACGGGCTTGCAGAAAACGATTTTGAAGGCTGGAAAAAGCTCACCCAAAGGTTAGGTAGCAAGTGTCAACTTGTAGGAGATGATTTGTTTGTGACTAACACTGAACTTCTAAAAAAAGGAATTGAAGAAAATTATGCAAATTCAATTTTGATTAAAGTAAACCAAATTGGCACATTAACCGAAACTTTAGACGCCGTTAATATGGCGCAAAGCGCAGGTTATAAGGCAATTGTTTCGCACCGCTCTGGCGAAACCGAAGACACATTTATTGCAGACCTTGCCGTTGCGCTAAACGCAGGGCAAATTAAAACAGGTTCACTTTCACGCTCTGATAGAGTTGCAAAATACAACCAATTAATTAGAATTGAACAACAATTAGGCTCATCTGCAAAATATTTAGGGCTCACAACATTCAACGGACAAAAAGCCTCTTTAATGTGTCCAATGTATTAATTTCGCACTACAAACTCTTCAACTCTTCCAAAACGCCACGAAGTGCGATTTTGACATGGGCATAATTCAAACCGCCTTGCATATAAACGGCATAAGGCTCGCGAATTGGTCCGTCTGCAGATAATTCCATAGTTGAACCTTCAACAAAGCTTCCGCCTGCCATAATTAACTTATTTTCATATCCTGGAACATCATCTGGAATTGGAGTTAAATGGGAATCAACAGGCGAATATTTTTGAAGTGCTCTGCAAAACGCTTTTTGCATTTCTGGGTCTTCAAGTTTTATTGCCTGAATTAAATCCGTTCTTTTTTCTTTTGAGCGAGGGTAGGTTTTAATATTTATATTCTCAAAAGTTTTCGCAGCAAGAATTGCGCCTTTATGCGCTTCAGCGACCACTGATGGTGCCATAAAGAAACCTTGGAGCATAGTGCGAGTTTGGTTAAACATCGCACCACCTTCACCATAAATTCCAGGTGCCGTAAGGCGAGCAGCACACAAGTCAACTAAATCAGCGCGCCCTGCAATGTAACCGCCAGCTTCTACTATCCCACCACCTGCGTTTTTAATTAAGCTACCGCAAATAATATCCGCACCAACTTCTAATGGTTCTCTATCTTCAACAAATTCGCCATAGCAATTATCTACAAAACAAATTGCGCGAGGATTTTGTTTTTTTACAACGTCAACTATTCTTCCTATTTCGTCAATTGAAATAGACGGACGAAGGTTATAACCCCTTGACCTTTGAATTTCAACAACCTTAATGTTGTCATTCATTTTTCTTATAATTTCACCATAATCAACAAGTTTGCCACCAATTAACGGAATTTCAAGGTAATCAACCCCGTGCCCCCAAAGGCTCTCTGGTGTCTTCGTTTTATGGCCAATAAGTTCTTCTAGTGTGTCATAAGGAGTGCCTGTTGCAGACATCAAAGTATCACCCATACGCAGAAGCCCAAACAAAACGCAAGCAATTGTATGCGTTCCAGACACAAAATGCGGGCGAACAATTGCTTTTTCAGCTTTGAACGCTTGAGCAAAAACTTTATCAAGCGCTTCTCTGCCCATATCATCGTGCCCGTAACCTGTTACAGTGTAGAAGTGTTCTTCGCCAATTTTATTGTCCATAAAGGCTTGAAGAACTTTTTCTTGATTATATTCTTTAATTGCGTCTATCTCCTCGAAGCGATATTTAACCTCTTCCTCAGATTTTTTAATTATTTCTCTTGGGTCTTCTTTAATTCTAATTTTTACTGCCATTTTTTATGTATCACTTTCAAAGTTTTTATTGATTAATTTTTCAAAATCGGAAGGTTTAACTTCTTGAATAAAGTTTTTGAATTCTTCTTCCTCTTGTTTATCTTTTTCAGAATTGATTGAAATTGCGCCACGAGCCATAACTTCGGTTGAAACATAAATTGGGGCCTTAGCGCGAAGTGCAATTGAAATTGCATCAGATGGTCTTGAATCAACATAAACTTCTTCTCCGTTCATGTTTTCAATAACAATTGTTGCAAAATAGGTTTGCTCGTTCACATCTGTAATTTCGACATATTTAAGTTCACCACCTGTTTGGTCAACAAAATCAATGAATAAATCATGTGTCATAGGGCGAGTGCTTGGAATATTTTCAATTTTTCTAATAATAGAACTCGCTTCAGCTGAACCAATCCAAATTGGAAGTGCTTTTCTATTGTCTAAATCATTGAGCACAACGATTGGCGTTCCTGTTCTTGTGTCTAGCGCTATGCCCATTACATTCATTTCAATCATTTTTATCATTCCTTTACTAATAAAAGCATTATACAATATTTTCAAGATTTTGTAATAAAAAATTGTAATTTTTACCAGTTGTTTTATAATTATCCTATGAAATCTTGGATGAAAGTTTTTCTTATAAG
>JAZNJP010000048.1:0-4071 GCA_045578125.1 Candidatus Gastranaerophilales bacterium
CGGACAAGTCGCAAAAGTGGGCTCTTGAGCCTTATTTTGCCAAAGCAATTAATGAAGGGGTGCTCAAAGAGCAAGATTTAGAGTATTTTCAAATATTTTCAATCGCTGGAATGCCTGATTCTGTTGGGTTTAACTGCCCAAGACTCCATGATGCAGACAATTCTATCTTTTCGTACTCAAACTCCCTTGCAGAGGGGCATTTAGCCGTATATAGACTGTATAATTTTGTAAAAAAATATCTTGATGGGTTTGAAAACTCTTATATAACAAGCATTTCACCTATGGTTGGGATTCGCGAAGAAGGAAGAGTTGAATGTGAACACACATTTACAACAGACGACATTTTAACTCAAAAACCCTTTGAGGACGCAATATTATGGTCAAATTATCCAATAGATATTCATTCGAGTAAAAAAAATCAATCAAAACTTGAAAAAATACCTACATATTCATTCCCATTAAGAAGCATAAAAGTTAAAGGTATCCAAGGGTTGTATGCTGTTGGTAAATGTTGCGGAGCTGATTTTGATACTCACGCCTCGCTTAGAATACAAAGAAGCTGCATGTCTATGGGTGAAGCCGCCGCACGAGATATTGCCTTAAGAATCAATACTTAATATCATTAGTTTCTTATAATTTTAACGCCCATATTTGTATCTATATCTTGATAATATGGATAACAGTTGCCATATGCATCGCAATATTCTCTCTCGAAGGAATATCCTGATGGATTTATAGCAAAGTTATTAAAGCCATTTCTTGATGGGTAATTATTTATAATAGGTGGCGTATAACCAGTGGGGACGCCACGAAATAAAGTTTGAGACAGCTTTCTGGCTTGCCTTTTAATGTTTGTGTACCTATTATGATAAACATTTTGTCTTTTTGCATTGGTATAGTAATTATACAACCTATTTAACCTAACAGTGTTTGTGCCATAGGTTGTTTGTCCGAGAATTTCTTTTTCTAACTTTTTTATTCTGCTTTGAGTCGAATTGTATGGGTAATTTTTGCCATAAATACTGTTTTCAAGATAATTTAACATATCGTTATTATTGGATTGATAAGCCAAATTATTACTTTGTAATTGTTGAGCATAAGTGTCAAAACCAAATGCAATTTGTGCATTAAATGTTATCAAAATCAATGTAAAAAATAATACAATCTTCATAATCAGATTGTATTATTTTATTATTATTAAGCACCCGCTAGGTGTGTAAAACTATAGAATAATATTATTCTTTTGTGATAATTTTATCGATTAAGCCGTATTCTAAAGCCTCTTGCGCCGTCATGAAATTGTCGCGCTCGGTATCTTTTTGAATAGTTTCAACGGTTTGACCAGTGTGTTCCGCAAGCAACGTATTTAGCATTGTTTTCATTCTCAAGATTTCCCTTGCTTCAATTTCGATGTCAGTTGCTTGCCCCTTAGCGCCACCCAATGGTTGGTGTATCATAACTCTAGCGTTTGGAAGTGCAAGCCTTTTGCCATTTGTGCCGCCTGATAGCAAAAATGCACCCATGCTTGCAGCATCGCCTAAACAAATTGTAGAAACATCTGATTTGATAAGTTTCATCGTGTCGTAAATTGCCATACCGGCAGTAATCACACCACCTGGAGAGTTAATATAGAGCATTATATCTTTTTCGCTATTTTCGCTATCAAGTAGTAAAAGTTGTGCTATGATTGAATTTGCAACATCATCATCAATTTCAGTTCCAAGAAAAATAATTCTTTCCCTTAAAAGTCTTGAAAAAATATCAAAAGATTTTTCTCCACGAGAAGAAGATTCAATAACAGTAGGTAAATAACTTAAAATTTTATATTCGTTCATAATTTTCTCCGATTTTTTATGTTTATTATATAATGAAAATTGTGTTTTCGCAAAGGAGCTAATATGTATAATGTAATTATTGTGGGCGGTGGCCCAGCTGGAATTTTTTCTGCGCTTGAGCTTGTAAAGCTACACCCTGAGTGGAAAGTAGCACTTATTGAAAAAGGCGCAAGAATTGAAAAACGAGTATGTATGCTAAGAAATGGCAGAAAAGAATGCCCTTCTTGCAAAGTTTGCGGTTTGCTATCAGGCTGGGGCGGAGCAGGCGCATTTTCAGACGGTAAATTGACATTAACTCCAGATGTTGGTGGACATTTGGTTGATTATATGTCTTTCAACGATGTTAATAATTTGATTGATTATTGTGATGAAATTTATCTTGAACATGGCGCAACTGAGGTTGTTTTTGGCAAGAATAAGGCTGATTTTGAAGACATTGAAAAAAAAGCTACTCTTGCTGAATTAAGACTTGTGCATTCTCCTGTTAGGCACTTAGGTACAGAAAGAGCTTTAAATGTGCTTAAGAGCATGCAAGATTTTCTGGAAGATAAAATTGAAATCATTAACAACAAATTTGTTGAACACTTAATTATTGAAAACAACAAAGTCAAAGGCGTTACAACGGTTGATGGCACAAAGCTTGAAGCTGAATATGTAATTGTTGCCCCTGGAAGAGAAGGTGCCGATTGGCTCTCAAATGAATTTATTAACAACGGCATCAACATCGTGAATAATGCGGTTGATATTGGTGTCAGAGTTGAACTTCCAGCGCCAGTTATGGAGCCAATTACATCAAGATTATATGAATCAAAATTAATTTATCATTCACCAACATTTGGAGATGAAGTTAGAACATTCTGTATGAATCCTAACGGAGAAGTTGTAAATGAAAACTATAATGGCATTTCAACCGTTAATGGACACTCATATGCAGACAAAAAGACCCCAAATACTAACTTTGCACTTTTGGTGTCTAAAAAATTCACCGAACCATTTAAAGAGCCGATTGCTTATGGTCAACATGTTGCGCGTCTTGCCAATATGCTCTCGGGTGGAATTCTTGTTCAAAGATTTGGCGATTTGCTAGATGGCAGAAGATCGACCGCAGAACGCATTAAATCGAGCATAATTAAACCAACTCTTGAATGCGCAACACCAGGGGATTTAAGCCTTGTTATTCCGTATAGACAAATGCTTGCAATCATTGAAATGATATACGCCCTAGATAAAATTGCACCAGGGGTCGCTTCAAGATATACATTGCTTTATGGTATTGAGGTTAAATTCTATTCAGCGCGCGCTGAGCTCACAAATGAACTTGAAACAAAGCAAGTTAAAAACCTCTTTGCGATAGGCGATGGCGCTGGCGTTACTCGTGGCTTAATGCAAGCAAGTGCAAGCGGTGTACATTGTGCAAGAGTAATATCAGAAAGATAAAATATAAGCTATTAATATAAACATCGGGCCTAAAAACCCGATTTTTTTATTTTAAATTTCTGATATATCTGTTAGAAACATTATCCAAAGGGTCCGGAGTAACATTTAACCCATTAATTCTAAAAATTACAATGTCTTTTCTGAAATTTTCAAAAAATTCTGAAGGGGTATATGGTGTTAATTTCACAATAGCAACATCATTTGAAGTATATCCATTATCAACTCCAGAATAGTTTGGACCTTCAACGCCATTTACATCAACTGTTACAGAGCAATATTGAGAGCTTGCAGCTTCTCCTGTGCCACATTTCCCGCCAGAACTTACCATAACTATTCCATCTGGTGTTTGAACCACTTGGCCATTAATGTCGGTATATTTCAAAATTTGCTCACCATCTTGAGTTTCACCAATTAAAAAACTAATTAATTGCGAACCAGTTGTATCAGATGGCGTTAAGCCAGTAGCGGAGTGCTTTAACTCAACTGCGTTTTGAAGAGTATTGTATGCTTTTTTAGCTCCCACAATCAGTTTTTTATCAGTAGTTGATGACATAAGAGATGGAAGCGTATATGATGCGACAACACCGATTATGGCGAGAGTTAAAAGCACTTCAGCAAGAGTAAAAGCGTTTTTTACATTTAATTCCATAAAACAATTATACATTATGTTTTATATTATTGATTCAAAAAGAGGGAAAAATACTCTAAACCATATAAATAAACCACATAAAATCATTAAAATACCTGAAATTTTGAGTATAATTTCGGTAATTTTATCAAATTTGTGTAATTTTGTAAT
>JAZNJP010000049.1:0-8161 GCA_045578125.1 Candidatus Gastranaerophilales bacterium
TTGAGCATGGTTTTATGTTTATTTTTTAAAATAAATGAATTATTAAAATATTATTTTTTTATTGAAATTATGACTTAAAAACCTTATATATCTTGAAAGTTTAAATTTGCATAATTTTAAAGATTTTATTAGTTTTAAAAAATAAACATAATTTATGTTAAGAAAAATTGCCTTATATCTAAATAAACACTTGCATTTTAATATTGATGTAATAAAATTTTTTTACATTCGTCATTCAGAAAGGTACAAATGGCTAAAGATGATGTAATTGAATTTGAAGGTAAAATACTAGAAGCATTGCCAAGCGCTATGTTTCGTGTTGAACTTGAAAATGGTCATGAAATTCTAGCTCACGTATCAGGTAAAATCAGAAAGAATTTCATAAGAATTCTTCCTGGAGATATGGTTAAAGTTGAAATGACACCATATGACCTAACAAGAGGCAGAATTACATTTAGAATGAAATAATAATAAGGAATAAAAACAATGAAAGTTAGAGCATCTGTAAAACCAATGTGTAAAGATTGCCAAGTTATTAAAAGAGGTGGCAGAGTTACAGTTGTGTGCAAACACCCTAAGCACAAACAAAGACAAGGTTAATTAAAAGGTAATTTAGGAGAACATAAATGGCAAGATTGGCTGGGGTAGATTTACCTCGTAACAAAAGAATTATAGTAGGACTCACCTATATTTTTGGTATAGGACCTGCAAGAAGTGCAAAAATTTTAGAAGCATGCGGTATTTCACCTGACATCAGAACAGATGATTTAACTGATGACGATATCAGAAAATTAAGAGACGAAATTTCTCACTATACAATTGAAGGTGATTTAAAAAGAGAAATTACTCTTAACATTAAGAGATTGAGCGAAATTGGTTCATTCAGAGGTATGCGCCACAGAAAATCATTACCATGCAGAGGACAAAGAACAAAAACTAACGCTCGTACTCGCAGAGGTAAAAAATCAGGCCCTATCGCTGGTAAAAAGAAATAATCATAAAGGAATATTATAATGGCTAAACCTACAAAAACGAAAAAGAAAGAAAGAAAGAATGTATTACAAGGTGTGGTTTATATTCAATCAACCTTCAATAATACAATTGTAACTTCAACAGACACTCAAGGTAATGCTGTTGCATGGGCTTCAGCTGGTGGCTGTGGTTTCAAAGGTGCTAGAAAAGGCACTCCATTTGCTGCTCAATCTGCAGCTGAAATCGTTGCTAAAAAATCACTTGATTGTGGTATGAAAAAAGTTGAAGTTTATATCAAAGGTCCCGGTTCAGGTCGAGAAACGGCAATCAGAGCAATTCAAGCAACAGGTCTTGAAATTACATTGATTAAAGATGTAACTCCAATTCCACACAATGGTTGCAGACCTCCAAAGAAACGTAGAGTATAAGATAAGGAACTTATAAAATGGCTAGATACAAAGGACCTACAAATAAATTATATAGAAACTTTGGCGTTGTTGATTTATCAAATAGAAAATTAGCAACTTCAATGAGACCTAACCCATCAGGTCAACATGGTGCTAACAGAAAAAAACTTTCTGACTATGCACTTCACTTAAAAGAAAAACAAAAAATCAGAATGACATACATCGTTTCTGAAAAACAGTTTGCTAAATATTACAACACAGCTTCAAGAAAAAATGGCGTAACAGGTACAATCCTTTTACAACTTCTTGAATCAAGATTAGACAACGTAATCTTTAGAGCTGGTTTTGCGATGACTCGTAAACAATCTCGTCAAATTGTTTCTCACGGACATGTTCTTGTTAACGATAAAAAAGTAAACATTCCTTCATACCTATTAAAAGAAGGCGATGTTGTTACAGTTAAAGCAAAAAGTTCAGAATATATTAAAACTGTTCAATATTCAATCGATTTAGCACTTAACTACGCTTGGCTTGCAGTTGATGCTGAAAAACAAAAAGTTGTATTTGAAAGAATTCCACAAAGAGAAGAAATGGATCCAAACTTCAAAGAACAACTAGTAATCGAATACTACTCTAAATAATAGTTAGTTAAGGAGAATTGATTAATGGAATTAAAAATTAAAAATACAAGCACAACAGCAGGTTCTGACGGCGCTCAATATGGTAAATTTGTCATTGAGCCGCTAGACAGAGGTTTTGGTGCTACAATTGGTAATTCATTAAGAAGAGTTTTATTATCAAGTCTTGAAGGCGCAGCAGTTACTTCTGTTAGAATTGAAGGAATTACACACGAATTCGTTTCAATTCCAGGCGTTGTAGAAGATGTTGTAGATATTATGTTGAACTTAAAAGGTTTGGTTTTCAAAGTTGAATCAAACGATGTTCACCACTTGAGATTAGACGCTGTTAAAGCTGGTCCAGTTCTTGGTTCAGACCTTGTTCTTCCAGCTGGCGTTAAAATCGTTAACCCAGACCATGTAATTTGTAACTTAGCTGAAGGTGGTTCAATTCACGCTGATTTAGTTGTTGAAACTGGCAAAGGCTATATTACTCAAGATATTACAAAAGAACAAAGAAATGGTGTGCCAATCGATATGCTTCCAATTGACGCAGCATTTATGCCAATTAAAAGAGTTAGCTACTTAGTTGAACCAGCTCGTGTTGGCGATGTTCTTGACTATGATAAATTGACTATCGAAATTTGGTCAAATGGTTCAATCGATGTAAATGTTGCATTAAGCAAAGCTGCAACACTTCTTATTGAACACTTTATGCAAATTGCTTCAATTACTGGTAAACCACAAATTGCTGAACCTGTAATCGAAGTTGTTGAAGAAGCTCCAGTTGAAGCTGAACCAAGCTTCACAATTGAAGACCTTGAACTTTCTGTAAGAGCATACAACTGCTTAAAAAGAGCAAGCATCAATTCAATGGCAGAGCTTTTGAAAAAATCAGAACATGACTTATTAAACATCAAAAACTTCGGTAAAAAATCTTCAGACGAAGTAATTGAAAAATTACACGAATTCGGCTTGGATTTACAACCAAATCCAGAAGGTATTGATGACTTGGAATTAATATAAGAAAAGGAAATAAAAATGAGACACCAATGCAAAAGAAACAAACTAGGAAGGGCGCAAGACCAAAGAAAAGCGTTACTACGTTCACTTGCAACTGAATTGTTTGTTCATGGCGAAATCACAACTACAATGGCTAAAGCAAAAGCATTGCAACCATATGCTGAACAAATCATTACTTTTGCTAAAAAAGGTGACCTTGCTTCAAGAAGACAAGCTCTCAAAAAAATCTATGATAAAGAAAGCTTACAATACATCAACCTTGAAACAGGCGAAATCAAAGATACTTTAGCAGAAGGCGAAAAACTCCCAAAACTTACAGTTTTGAGACAATTATTCGGCGTAATTGGTAAAAAATATGCTGACAGAAATGGCGGATATACAAGAATTTTCAGACTTCCACCTCGCAGAGGCGATGCTGCTGAAATGGCTTTAATCCAACTTTCTTAGTCAATGCAGAAGTATTTAATATATCTCCAATACCAAGGGCTTAGGTATTGTGGAAGTCAAAAACAAAATAAAAACCTCGAGCCCAAACAAAAAACAATCCAAGAAGAACTCGAAAAAGTTCTTAGCACATTGAAAAAACAAAATATTAGCACTATTTTTTCAGGCAGAACTGACGCAGGAGTAAGCGCATATTCACAATGTGCCCATTTTGTATCAGACGAAATTGAAAATTTGGATAAATTCCAATATTCTCTAAATTCGCTCTTGCCTGACGACATAGCAGTTTTGAAGATAATTCCTGTGCCCGATGATTTTCACGCTCAAATGAGCGCGAAATACAGGCATTATCAATATAAAATCAAAATGTCGAATGTGAAGCCCATATTTGATTCTTGCTGTTTTTACACAAGGCAAAAATTAAATATTGAAAGACTAAATAATATGCTTTCTTATTTAGTTGGCGAACACGACTTTAGTGCTTTTAAATCTCATTCCGAAAACCCAGCAACCATTTGCACTTTATATAAAGCAAGTGCTGAGCAAAAAGAAGATTATATTTATATTGATATAATCGGAAACAGATTTCTTTATAATATGGTGCGAACAATAGTTGGAACACTTTTGATGATTGAGAAAAAGAATTTAGAAACAAGCACAATGCTTGAAATTTTAAATTCAAAAGACAGAACAAAAGCCGGAATGACTGCTGACCCAATAGGGCTTGCGCTTGTTGAGGTCGGATATGAAAATTACAAATAATCAGATGAAAGGTAAATAAATGAAAACTTACAGTGCAAAACCGCTTGAAGTTGAAAGAAAATGGTATTTGATTGATGCTGAAAACCAAACACTCGGCAGACTTGCAGTTATCATTGCTGACATTTTAAGAGGTAAAAACAAACCACAATATACTCCGAATGTTGACACGGGCGACTTCGTTGTTGTAGTCAATGCTGAGAAAATTGTTGTTACAGGCAAAAAAGAAACTGACAAAATGTACTACCACCACACAGGTTACCTTGGTGGCTTGAAATCAGAAAGTTTCAAAGATTTAATGGCTAAAAATCCTGTTAAACCTTTAGAAAAAGCTGTTCGTGGTATGCTTCAACATAATACATTAGGCGATAATCAATTTAATAAATTGAAAGTTTATGCTGGCCCTAACCATCCACATGAAGCTCAAAAGCCTATTAAATATGAATTTAAAGGAGAAACTAAATAATGGCAACTAAGAATACGCAAGAAATTATCAAAACAGGCAGAAGAAAATGCTCAATTGCAGTTGCTAAGCTTGTGAAAGGTAAAGGAAGAGTGTTTATCAACGGTAAAACTCTTAAAGGATACCTTGGAAATCGTCCAACTCTTGAAATGATGATTTTCAGACCACTAGTTTTAACTGATAACGCTGATAAATTTGATATCAGAGTTCGTGCAATTGGTGGTGGCGTTTCTTCTCAAGCAGGTGCTATCAGACACGCAATTTCAAGAGCATTGCTTGAAGTTAATGAAGAAAATAAAGCTGTATTAAAACAAGAAGGTTTATTAACTCGTGACCCAAGAGTTAAAGAACGTAAAAAATACGGTAGAAAAAGAGCTAGAAAACGCTTCCAATTCTCAAAGAGATAATATTATTTATACGAATTTTAAAGGTGATACCATGCAAATTATATTAAAAAAAGATGTACAAAATTTAGGCGAAGCAGGTGATGTTGTAACTGTTAAAGATGGTTACGCTAGAAACTTCCTACTTCCTTCTAATTTAGCACAAGTTGCAACAAAAGGCTCTCTTGAAGCTCGTGAAAGAGATATTGCAAGAATTAAAGCTAAAGCTGAAAAATTACACGCTGAAGCGCTTGAAACTGCAGAAAAAATTGAAAAACTCGAAGTTATTAAACTTTCTGCGAAAGCTGGCGAAAGCGGAAAATTATTCGGTACAATTACAACCAAAAAACTTGCTGAAGAAATCCAAGCACTTTGTGGCGTTGAAGTTGATAGAAAATTAATCACACTTGATAACCCAATCAACAAAGTTGGCAACTTCACAATGACAGTTAAATTAACTTCAAAAGTTAAAGCCGTTGTTGCAGTAAATGTTGAAGCTTCTGAAACAGTCAAAGAAACAATCGTTGAAGAAGTTGAAGCAACTGAAGAAGCTGCTGAATAATAAAATTTGTGCGCCTTTGATGGCGCGCGACTTGCGCTTGTAGCTCAGCTGGCTGTTAAATCTTTTACAAAGTAAAAGTTTAACGTAAGTTCAAAGAATACTCTATCCAGCTAGTTATAAGAAGAAAAATTGAAAATTACATAGTTTGCGCTTGTAGCTCAGCTGGATAGAGTGTTTGGCTACGAACCAAAAGGTCGGGAGTTCGAATCTCTCCAAGCGCGAATTATATATAAAAAGACCTCACAAAGAGGTCTTTTTTAGTGCGCTTGTTCAAGCATAATGTGCTGTTATTTAAACCGCATCAATAAATATAAAACCCGCCCTTAACCTATTTCCTAACGATATCGTCTTTTTGAGTTATAGTTTCTGTCGTTATATTTTCTGTTGTTTTGATACCTCTTTTTATCTCTATCATATCTGTTGTAGTTTCGGTTTGAATTGTAATCATAGCGGTCGTAATTTCTGTTTCTTTCGTCACCATTTAAAACACGGTTTATAATTCTTGCAGTGTCAGATTTTACAAGAATGTCATCAGATGCAAATGCTGGCGAAAGAGCAAAAGCTACAAGTGCACTTAATATAATAAATTTATTCATAAAAACTCCTTTTTATGTCTCCTTATTTATTTTGCACATATATTTTTGGATATTAAATCGGGAAAAAGTCTAAAACTTATATTATGCAAAAATTTATTTAAATTCTTAATTATAATAAAAAAGGAGAAGAATTTATGAAAAAATTATTTATCATCGGAAATGGTTTCGATTTGGCACACGACATGAAAACAAACTACAATGATTTTAGAGATTTTCTAATTGGCAATTATCTAGATGGAGCATATGACCCCGACGCTTTTATTGATGTTCCGGATACAACTTTGATGCCAGACGGTGACGAGCAATACAATGAAGCTGATGTCGTTCGAAGTATTATAAAAACTCTAGATAATGCCATGGGAACAAAATGGGCAGATATTGAATCCATGCTTTGCGATTTAAATTATGATTATTTTCTAGATGACTATGGAATGCTCGATAAAGAAGATGACAATTATATGCGTGATTCTTACATTAGAAATCAAGAATTATCAGGGCTCCTCTATGGCGCCTTTAGGCAAATTGGAGATTATTTCACAGATTGGGTTGCAAGCATTGATGTAGCTAAAACTCCAAGAAAGCCCTTTGAAGAATTAATTAACCCCTCTTGTGATTTGGTTTTAAATTTTAACTATACAACTACTCTAGAAGATTTATATAGTGCAAAAAATGTGTGTCATATACATGGGACATTATCTAATGAGCTATATTTTGGGCACGGAGATAACGAATGCCCGCATGATTATTATGAATCTAATTGGTTTGGTGCAGAACAATCTTTAGCTAGTTTGTATTATGAGTTAATGAAAAACACTGCTGAGGCATACGAAAAATCTTCTGATTTTTTCAAAGAATTGCAAACAGTTGCGAAAAACTTTCCCTTAGATATATATTCTTACGGATTTTCTTTTTCGAAAGTCGATAGATATTATTTGAAAAAAATATGCGAAATAATTGACACCAGATATACTTGTTTTTATATGAATGACTATAATAATGAAGATGAGAGAGCTATTTTTGCTAATATTCTTAAAGAATGCGGATACAAGGGCAAATTCGGTGTTTTTGCTGGATAAAACTTGACCTTGCTTGTGGTTTTTATCAAAAAATATCTAGTTAAGAGTTAAGGATATTGTGTTTGATTAAGTTTTATCTTTTTTTAAAATGATAAAACTTAATCTTTTCTCTAATTCTTTCTTCATCTTGATATTTGCCGTCAGAATGCCCTTCGTGTTTTTTTAAAATTACCTCTTCTTTATATAAATCGCCTTCGGAATCCACCCCAAGCTCACTTAAAAATACAGGCACTTCGCCATTCAACATATCAAATCTGCCAATTATTGCATAAGATGTCTCCCCTAGTTTTTCATATAGCTTTTTGGCACATCTTATAGTCTTATCTTCATCTAAATAACCCCAAAAATTTCTGCATAAAATTAAATTATTTTCGCCTTCAATTTCGTCTAGCCCTTCTTCAAAATCTTTGCATTCAAATTTGACATTCTCTCTTAAAATTTCTTTTGGGCGCAAAATATAATCTTCTCCCTTGCTTTCAATATCAAAATATTTCCAAATTTGGTTATTTGTTACTTCCTTTAGCCTTTGCATATCATCACTTTTTGCCTTGATTTTCCTTCTTTTTGCGCCTGAAATTATATATTCGTCAACATCTGAAGCGTAAATTGGGAAATATTTTTTAGCTCGTTCTTCACCTAATTGTTCAATTAAGCAAATTGCAAGTGAATATGATTCGGAACCGTCTGAGCAAGCAAAGTTATGCACATTTACATGTTTTTTGTCTGGATATAGTTCTTCTAACTTTTCACCAATATAGAGCCAAGGCATATCGTTTCTTAAAAAATGGGTTGAATTTGAAACAATAATGCTATCGTATTTGCTATCTTTCCAAAGATATTCCTTGTCGTAAAATTCTTT
>JAZNJP010000050.1:0-2003 GCA_045578125.1 Candidatus Gastranaerophilales bacterium
TGCACTTACTGCGGAATAAGAAAAGGCAATAAAAATCTTGAAAGGTTCAGACTAGATAAAGATGAAATTATAGAAATCGCAAAACACGGAAAAGAGCTTGGCTATAAAACAATAGTTTTGCAATCAGGCGAAGATTTAACTTATTCGATTGATAAAATGCAAGAGATAATATCTGAAATCAAAAAATTTGATTTTGCACTCACCTTAAGCCTTGGTGAAAAAACTTATGAAGAATACAAAGCATATAGGGAAGCTGGCGCAGACAGATATTTACTAAGAATTGAAACAACAGATAGTAAGCTTTATAAGAATCTACACCCAAACTCATCGCACAAAAACAGGTTTAAATGCTTAGAAAATCTGAAAGAATTAGGGTTTGAGGTGGGTACAGGAATAATGACTGGGCTTCCTGAACAAACTCTTGAATCAATTGCAGAAGATATTTTGTATTTTAAAAAAATTGATGCAGATATGATAGGGCTCGGGCCCTTCGTGCCCTCGCCAGATACACCGCTTGCAAACAAAACAGGCGGAAGTTTTGAACTTGCAATTAGAGCCATGGCAATAATTAGAATTTTAATGCCTGACATTAATATTCCAGCAACAAGTGCCATGGAAACAATAAAAGAAAACGGAAGATTTATTGCACTAACTTCTGGCGCTAATGTTATTATGCCAAATTTAGCTCCAAAAAGCGCAAGTCTATATTCAATCTATCCCAAAAAAAGTTCAGACTGGAGCAATATAACAATTAAAGAAGCAAATGAAAAGTTAAAAACAATCGGAAGGTATGTGTCAAATACAAAAGGATTTAGAAACAACTAGCAAAGTTTAGCATTTTCATGTTTTAAATGTATGCAATTGCGGGAAACAAAATAAAAATGAAGGCTAGCCCAATTAACAAAATAAGCTTTAAAAGAGCACTACGAGAGTCTGAAATAGCGGACTACACAAAAACCTTGCACGACGCAAGAGAGCTTTTGGGTGCAAATGGAAAAAATGTTTTAATTGTTCCAGATACTTCACTCCCTACAACAAATAAATCACTAATTGGGCATCTAGGAGACGAGAAAGCTTTAGAATTTGCAGATTTTATGAAAACGTATCTTGGAATTAATGCAATTGAGCATCTTCCGCAAGGTGATTTTATTAAAAATTCAAATCATTTTAATCCATATAACGCAACTAGTTTAACCTACCCAAAGCACTTAATAAGTCTTGAAAATTTTACAAAAGAAGAATTTGGTCAACTTCTAAAACCAGAAGAAATTAAAAATTATAACAAACAAGAAACACAAGGAAGAAGTAAGGTTGATTTCAAAGAAATATATAACGAAAATTCAGATTACAATAACACTCTAAAAATTGCATATTCAAGATTTGATGCAAACAACGCACTTTGGGCAGATTATCTAGATTATAGAAAAGAAAACGATGAAAATATAATTCCAAGAGTTTTATTTTCAGAACTTGCAGAAAAATATCACAATTACGAACCAACGAATTGGCCAGAACCAGATGCAACTTTATTCAAAAATGTTGATGAAACCAAAAAGAAAAGATTTGAAGACCTTAAGGCGGAATACAAAGAAGAAATAGATTATTACGCATTCCAGCAATTTTTTGCAAACAAAAATTTAAAATACGGAAAAGAGCAACTAAACCAAAAAGGGATTGACCTTATTGGAGATTGCCCAATAAGATTTTCAAGAGATGAAATTTGGGCAAACCCAGAAGCCTGCAGAGATGATTTGGTTGTTGGACAAGGTGGCTGGGATATTGAAGCATTGGATTACGAAAATTTATTTGATAAAAATGGCGAACCAATGGCTTCTATGCAATTATTAGGCAAGAAATTTTCTAAAATGTTGAAGGATTATGACGGAATAAGAGTTGATTGTGGCTGGTGCTATGTGCAACCAACTCTGTATGACAACCACGGCAAAAGAACATATATTAACGACAAAAAGAACTTCTTGGGCGATGAAATTATAAACTATTTA
>JAZNJP010000051.1:0-4060 GCA_045578125.1 Candidatus Gastranaerophilales bacterium
ATAAATTATATTAATTTTGATATATTATTGACAAATTTGATATATTAACATAACATATTTATTATAAAAATAACGAATATGTTATATATCCTTTAATTAAACTTAACAAAGAGGACAACTATGATAGAAGATTTCATGGCAGAACTTGAGCAACCAATTAGGGCAATAAAACTTTTAACGATATTTATGCAAGAGCAAGTTTATGATGAATGCGCTTTTGTCATAAATAAAGACCTAAGGGATAAAAACGAGAACACCCTTGCTCTAAATTACGCAATAGAGTTAGTCAACAAAGATATTTTGGAGCTAAAGAGAAGATATTATAAAAAAATGTGTAGAGAAAAATATGGCTTGTAAATATACAACACTACCTCCATTGCTCCTTATTAAAATTTTTTGTAAAATACTATTATGATAGATTTTAAATCGACATTAAAAATTGCACTCAATTCTCTAAAAGTGAATAAAATGCGTTCAGCTCTTACCAGTCTTGGCATAATTATTGGCGTTGCAGCGGTAATTATTATGTTAGCAATAGGTTCTGGCGCAAATAAGCAAGTGCAATCTAATATGGAATCTATGGGCTCTAATTTGCTCACAATCCGCTCAGCTTCAGCGAAAACTGGCGGGGTTTCGATGGGAATGGGAACAAAGCCAACTCTTACCATAAAAGATGCTGATGCTATTAAAAAAATGGCAAGAGGGGTAGAACTTGTTGCGCCACTTTTAAGTTCAACAAAACAAGTTATGTTTGGCAACCAAAACTGGTCAACAACAGTTTATGGTGTTACAAGACCATACCTCAGTGCAAAAAATTATGAAATAAAACAAGGCAGAGCATTCACTAAAGATGACGATAAAAACTCTGCAAAAGTTGCAATTATAGGCTCAACTGTAGAACTTGAACTCTTTGGTGATTTGAATTCAATAGGAAAAACCATAAGAGTTGGAAATGTTCCATTTAAAGTTATTGGAACATTGAAGTCTAAAGGTCAGATGGGGCATTTTGACCAAGATGATTTGATTTTTATTCCAATTACAACTGCGCAGAAAAAAGTTTTTGGGGTGGATTTCCCAGGTTCTGTAAGTCAGATTATAGTTAAGGCAACAAGCCTTGAAGATACTCAGGTTGCAATAAGCGACATAAAAGAAATTTTAAGAAAAAGGCATCATCTTGGAAAAGCGCAAGCAGATGATTTTGAAATTAGAAACAGTGCAGAATTTCAAGAAAGAATGAAATCAACAGTGCAAACTTTTGCAATTCTTCTTGCTTCAATTGCCTCAGTTTCGCTTGTGGTGGGCGGAATCGGCATTATGAATATTATGCTTGTTTCGGTTACTGAAAGAACAAAAGAAATTGGAATCCGTATGGCAATTGGGGCTCGTGCTATTGATATTCAAATGCAATTTTTAATTGAAGCCTTGATATTATCATTGTTGGGCGGGCTGATTGGCGTTATTGCAGGAATTATGGTAGCACTTTTAATTGGTGCATTGTTTGAAACAAATATTGTGATTTCGCTTGCCCCAATTCTTTTGGCATTCAGTTTTTCAGGGCTTGTTGGAATTGGCTTTGGTTATTATCCTGCATATAAAGCAAGTCTTTTAAATCCGATTGACGCGCTAAGATATGAATAATATCTTGAGAATTGATAAAAAAAATGCTAGAGTAGATTTATAAAATTGATGTTTAGGAGTTTTTATGGCTGACACAAAGAATGAATTGACTTGCCCTGCATGTGGCAGAAAAATGGAAAAAGTTCTTATTGAACATACAGGGTTCAATATTGATATTTGCTTAAATGGTTGCGGTGGAATATTTTTTGACAACAGAGAATTTAAACAATTTGACGAAAAAGCAGAAAGCATTAAGCAAATTGAAAAACTTACCGCTGGCAAAGAGTTTTTCTCTACTGATGAAAGTTACATTAGATATTGCCCAGCTTGCAAATCTGCTATGGTTAAAAATTTCTCGAGCGCAAATAAAATTATTGAAGTTGATGAATGTTATATTTGCGGTGGTAAATTCTTAGATAATCAAGAACTTCAAAAAATTAGATCTGAATACGAAACAGAAGCTGACCGCTCTAATGCTGTTATGCAAGCTTTTGCAAGTTCTTTGCCTGAAGTGTATGCAAATGAACTTAGAAAGTCTGGTATCTTAAATGGCGTAGTAGATTGGGATAGAGTGGATAATGATAGACAAACTATTGCAATTGAAGAACGAATTATTGACATCGAGGACTTTCAAATCAATGAATAAAAAAGAGTCTTCTGCCATTTATGAGAATGATAAATTAAATATTTTAGTTACTGGCGCTGCGGGATATATTGGCTCACATACTGCTAAATATCTTCTCGAAAATGGCTTTAATGTTGTGTCGGTTGATAATTATGAATTAGGCAATAAAGAAGCAAGCGAAGAATTAAAAAAAATTGCAAAAGAGCAAAATGCATATTTCAATTCATACAATGCAGATATTTCAGAAAGAAAAATTATTGCAGAGATTTTCGGAAAAGAAAATATTAGCGCCGTTGTGCATTTTGCGGCGTGTTCTCAGGTTGCAGAATCAGTTAGAAACCCTTATAAATACTATATAAATAACACAGCAAAAACAACAATTTTGCTTGATGAAATGAAAAAAGCAAACATAGATAAAATTGTTTTTTCATCAACTGCTGCAACATATGGTATGCCAGAAAATATGCCGATTAAAGAAACTGACGAGCAAAAACCAATTAACCCATACGGCAAATCAAAATTGATGATTGAAAATATTATGGACGACGCTGATAAAGCAGATGGCCTCAAAAGTGTTCGTCTTAGATATTTTAATGTGGCAGGCTCAAGTTCTGACACAAGACTTGGCGAAGAACATAATCCTGAAACACATTTAATTCCAAATATTTTAAGGGCTGCACTTCATCAACAAAACGGCGAAGTTGGCAAACCTTTTAAAATGTTTGGAAATGATTATCCAACGCCCGATGGCACTTGTGTTCGAGATTATATTCATGTAGAAGACCTTGCAAGGGCTCACGCACTTGCTCTGGGCAAGCTTTTAGCGGGTGGCGAAACTTCTATTTATAACCTTGGTTCTGGCTCTGGCTACAGCGTTCAAGAAGTTTACGATA
Source organism: Candidatus Gastranaerophilales bacterium (assembly GCA_045578125.1). Taxonomy (GTDB): domain Bacteria; phylum Cyanobacteriota; class Vampirovibrionia; order Gastranaerophilales; family Gastranaerophilaceae; genus RGIG1918. The sequence goes on from JAZNJP010000051.1 coordinate 3,136, forward strand.
CAACCAAAAAAGTAACAGGAATCGATATCCCGCTTGTGCTTGAGGGAAGGCGCGATGGCGACCCGCCAACGCTTATTGCGTCGTGTGAAAAGGCTGGGAGAGAATTAAACTGGCACCCTGAAAAAAACCTTGAAGATATGATTGCAACTGCTTGGAATTGGGTTTTAAAAAATCCTTGGGGTAAAGAAAAATAATTCTTCTAAATTTTATGAGCAAAATTTATATTTCTCAGGTTTTGTAAGCTTAGATTATTTCAGGGCTATACATGAAAGTTATTTTAATAGGTGCTGGCAGGTACGGAAACGGACTTGTGGGAAGTAAATATGCAAAAGGTGACTATTTTGGAACAAAAATAGACTCTGTTGTTGACCCTGAAATCAAAAATATATCAGGAAAAGAGGACTATAATTTGATTGGTGCAAAAGAATACGATTCTTTTGATAAAATACCTGACGAAAATTTAGACGAAAACACGGTTGTTGAAATGGCAGTTGTGCCTGAAATCATCCCTGAAATTTTTGATAGAATTACAAAGAGAGGAATTAAGAAGGTAATTTTGCCAAAACCTGTAACTCATGATTTTGCAAGTTTTCAGAAAATGAAAAAAATTTCTGATGAAAAAGGGATTAAATCAGTTGTTGCTTCAAATTGGCATTATTCAGACATAACAAAGCTCACTCGTGAAATAATTTCTAAACTTGTTGGTGCTGGCACAGAAGGCAAAATTGCCAAAAAACACAATTTTGATATCGAAAATTTAAATGGTAAATTTGAGATTGAAAATGTTGAAATTGAATACAGTAAAAAACATGAAGTTTTAACAATTGACCCACCTTCTCAAGAAATGCCACACGCACTTCAAATTCTTTCTCGCTGTCCATATATGGAAGAAGAAATTTAAGGCTTAGGAAACTAAGTCTTTTTT
>JAZNJP010000052.1:0-5082 GCA_045578125.1 Candidatus Gastranaerophilales bacterium
GCGTTAGGAACTTTGATGGCATAGGTAATTCAACAGAAGAAAGTGCAAACTATGCAAAAGATGCAAATTGGTTTAATAATGTTAGTGAATTAGACGCAATTCTAAACGCAGGGCTTGCTGAAGGTGCGCCAAAAATTTGGAACTTCTCTGGTTCTGAAACCGTGTCTAACTCTAATGATGTTGTTGGCGAAGTTGCAAGTGGTGGGGCAATTACAAAAGCAGAAGCAATTGCTCAAGGCTATGCTGTTGTTGAAACGGCAGAACAGTTGCAAGATGCAATTAATGCGAATAAGAAAATAATGCTCTTTGAAGATATTAACCTAGGCTCAATTGCCAATTGGTCTGTAAGCGGAACATATACTTGCGAATTTGCAGGAAACGGCAAAACAATTACAGGGCTAAAAGGTGGAAGCTTGCTTGGCACTATGGGCGCTGGTGCAAGCGTTTCAAATTTAACAATTTCTAGTGCTAATGTGACTGAGGGTCAAGGTATTATCGCAGATATTGCAAATGACGCGACATTTAGCAATGTTACAGTTTCAGGTTCTGTTGATAACGCAATTCAAGCAGGTGGTTTAGTTGGTAGTGCAACAAATTCTAAATTCACAAAAATTACAAGTAATGTAAATGTAGTGGGTCATAGTGGTGCAAGCGCTGGTGGCATTGCTGGTAGTATGTCTGGCGGTGAAGTGTCTTATGCTACAATTTCTGGAAAAATTGAAGGTTCAGATTCCGCAGGTGGTATTGCAGGTAGCACATCAGATACCGTAACATTCAAAAATATTCATGTAACATCTAGCGCAAAAATTTCGTGCTCAAGTGCAAACACTGGTGGGCTTGTTGGTTCTGCAACTGGTACATTAAATGTTACGGATGCGTTAATAGAAGGAAACATCACGGGAAGTGGGGATTGCGCAGGCGGTGTTGTTGGTTTATCTGAAATATTAAACGCAAACAAAATAAGAATTACAGGCTTTGTTACAAGTGCCAGAAATTACGCAGGTGGTGTTGTGGGTCAAGCAACTGATACTGTTGCAATTAATGACATTACAATTGAAGGCTCTATTTCAGGCGCGACACACACGGGCGGTGTTGCAGGCGAAATTGGTCACGGCGGAACGGTTTCAAATGTTATTGTAACAGGTGCTGTTTCGGGTGGTGGCTACACGGGCGGTGTTGTAGGCTTCGCAATCAGCACTGATTTTACAAACATCAAAGTTCAAAACACAATCACAGGTAAAGAACGCACAGCTGGTATTGTTGGTTCAATGACAAACGGCAAAATTGAAAACGCTATTGTCGATGTTCGAATCTTTGGCGCGGACGATGGCAAATATGATAACGTAGGTGGCGCTGTTGGTTTCTATAACGCACTTTCTGGCGAAGCTGGCAAAACACATAACGTTGCAAAATCTGTTTCAATCAATGTTCTTGCAGAAGGAAATAATAATATTGGCGGCTTTATGTGTAATTTCTCTGCAACAAGTGGAGGAAATTACACAATTGATTCAATTTTAATTTCAAGCGAAAGCACAGTTGCAGGCGCCTCTAGTGTCGCTGGGCTTATTGGTTCAACAAATGCCAAGGGTAACTTAACAATTTCAAATGTTTCATCTAACGCACGAGTTACAGGCACAGGTATAGGCGTTGCAGGGGTTGTAGGCATAGCTAGTAACAATCTTATTATTCAAGATTCTCACTCAACAGGCGCAATTTCAGGTGCGGGCTATGTTGGTGGTATTGTCGGCAGCATGCTTTCAGGCGATATAAATTCAAGCAAAATTTCAAATACATATTCAGCAGGTGATATCACATGCACAGGCGAATATGCTGATGATGCGACTGGTATAGGCGCATATGTAGGCGGTATCGCAGGTGCCATAAGTGATGCAATATTAGAAAATTCATATTCAACAGGAAATATCAATGGTGATCACAATGTTGGCGGTGTTGCAGGAAGTGCAATGACAAACAGCACTTTGATAAATGTTTCTTCTTCAGGTTTGGTTGAAGGCGATAATTACGTTGCAGGTATTTCGGGCTATGTTGAAATTGATAGTAAAATAGCAAATGCTTATACAACATCTAATGTGACTGGTAAAGAATATGTTGGTGGCTTGGTAGGTTATGCGTGTGGAAGTGAAATTACAAACTCACTTGTAACTGGCATAGATGGCGCAAGCGCAAAAATTGAAGGCGAAAAATATGTAGGTGGTTTCGCAGGCGAAATAGATAACGTCGTTATTGAGGCATCTGGTACAAATACAGATGTTGAAGGTAAAGAATATGTTGGAGGCTTTGCGGGCTCTATAACTGGCGGCGAAATTTCAAATTCATTTGCAACAGGTTCTGTAAAAGGTGCTTCAAATGTTGGTGGTTTTGTAGGTTCTGCAGCTGGTGCTAACATTACAAACAGCTTTGCTGGATATTTGAAAGCGAAAGGTCAAACAGACTTTAGCATTACAGGTAACACAAATGTTGGTGGTTTTGCAGGTTTTGCTGCTTCAAGCAATATAACATATTCATTCTCCGAAGGAACAGTGAATGCAGGCACTGGCGCAAATGCAGGTTCTGTCTTCGGTGGATTTATTGGAACAGTTGGTGTAAATACAATAGCTGGTGTTCCAACAAATATATCTAATGTATTCTCAACAGCTCAAGTTACAGCATCGAATGGCATAAGAGGTGGATTTATTGGTGCTGTTGCAGGTGGCAAAGAGACACAAGATGTGCTTAACGTTACAAACTATGCATTTATCAAACAAAAAGTTGAAAGTGTACAAGGAACTTATGGCATAGCGCAAATTGCAGACACAGCGACTGTTGCTGGCAAACTTCTAACCGCAGAGAAAGAAAAGAGCTGGTTTGATAAGACATTAAATGTTATTTCAATTATTGGCACAGGCGAAGGCAACGTTTGGAACACATATGTAACTTCTGAAGGCATGCTTTCTGAAAAACTCACAGAGTGCGTGGGTGTTAATGCTGTTACTGAAAATGAGGCAAGCGAACTTGGTTACACTGTTGTTAGAAATGCCAATGAACTTTATGATGCATTAAATGGCACAGATGGCTATAAGAAAAATATCATGCTCTTTGGCGATATTGATATGGCTGAACTAGGCACGACTTGGAATTCAATTTCTGGATACGAAGGTGTGTTTGATGGCAACGGCTTCACAATTTCAAATATTTCAGGTGAGCAAGGTTTATTCCTAAGCGCAAACGGCGCAACATTCAAGAATTTGACACTTGAAAATGTTAATATTGAAAATGATTTAACAAGTCCAAACACGGGTGCAATTGCAGGAACGGCTGAAAATACTACATTTGAAAACATTAAAATTTCAGGTAGCGTTGTAGCAAACAATAGTTCTAGCGGAACTGGTTTAGTTGTGGGTTATGCGATAGGCAGCACATTTAAAAACATTGAACTTGGAACATTTGGGGATACTGAAAGCACAGTTTCTTCTATGGCGGGTGCTGGTGCAGTTGCAGGTAGAGGCGAAGGCTTAACGATTGAAAATGTGACTTCAAATGTTAAAGTGAGTGCCGGAGGTGGTGGTGCTGGCGGTATAGTTGGCGTTCTTTCAAGTCATGCAGAAAAAGAATCAATTTTAAGAAATGTTGTTCAAACAAATTCTGTAACAAGTTCTGATATTTCGGGTGGTTTAATTGGCTCTATAGCAAGCGAAGGTAGTCAATTCTTAAATATCACAATTGAAAAATCTTATGCAGATTGTGCAGTTATTGGTGGTGGCTCAATTGGCGTAGGCGGTCTTGTTGGTTATGCTAATGGCTTGAATAATAATATAGTTATTAAAGATAGCTTTGCTCAAGGTTCTGTAAGTGGTGAAGATAATGTTGGTGGTCTTGTTGGTCAAGCAAATGGCGCTTCAATTAATTCATCTTGGTCTGACGCTATCGTTGCAGGCGGTGATATGAGCACAAATATTGGCGGACTTCTTGGTAAAGCATCTAACGCAAACATAACCAGCTCTTATGCAACAGGCGAAGTCTTTGCTTCTTCGGGCAATTTGGTTGGTGGACTTGTTGGTGAAGCAACTAATGTAAACATAACCAGCTCTTATGCAACAGGCAATGTTTCAAGCTTTATGACAGTTGGCGGACTTGTTGGTTCTGCAAGCAATGTAACAATTACAAATGCGTATGCAACAGGTAACGTTTCAGGTGCATACGGTATAGGTGGACTTGCAGGTGTTGTTTCAAACGCAACAATTACAAATTCCTATGCAACAGGCGATATTACGGCTTCAGGCACAGCAGGTGGTTTTATTGGCGGTTTATCTCAATCTACAGTGTCTAATTCTTATTGTTCAGGCACTATAAGCCAAGGCGGAGGTACACAACCTGATTCTGTATTCGGTGGTTTTGTTGGCTCTGCAAGTAACTCAACCATTCAAAACGTATTCTCAAAAACATTTATTAATACGGAAATGGGTGTTGCCGGTGGCTTTATTGGCTCTGCGAGCGGTTCTTGCAAACTTAATAATTATAGCTTTATAAACCAAGTTGAAGAAGATAAGCCAAGGGCAAATGTTCAAAATACGCACGGCATAGGCTCAGGCGTCGCAAATATTCAAGGTATAACAGAAAATGATATAACTGTTGGTGGCGTTGAAGCAAAAGCTGTGAAGGATGCTTCTTGGTTTACACAATCTGAAAACATTGCGAGTGTTCTCAAAGTGGGTGACACAAATAATGTTTGGGATTTCACAGTTTCAGACACAACAATTGGCGAAATAGGCACAGCAAGAAGCGAAGTTGTGGGCATTAATGGCATTACCGAAGCAGAAGCCAAAGCACAAGGCTTTACTGTTGTTAAATCTGCGCTTGAACTCCAAAACGCACTTGCAAACGGTAAAAATGTAATGCTCTTTGCTGATATCGATATGAACCACCTCGTGGGCAGTTGGAAGACAGTTTCAGAATATGCTGGCAAATTAGATGGTAATGGGTTTACTATTTCAAATGTAACAAGTGCGTTGATTGGCACAGCAAATGGTGCAGAAATTCAAAACTTGAATTTGAAAGATGTAAATATTTATAATTCAAGCACAG
>JAZNJP010000053.1:0-1777 GCA_045578125.1 Candidatus Gastranaerophilales bacterium
GCGAAGGCAAGGAAAAATTCGATAAAGTAATAAATGCAATAAACAACATCACAAGGACAGTTGATGTGACTAGTGAAAATGCTTTCACGCCACCGGAGATGAAATTTATTGTAAAGTCTTTGACTGAGGCAATAGGTAAACCTGTTGTTGCCCAATATATCGATAACGGGGTTTTTGGACATGCGGTGAAGCTTGAAGTTAAAGGGGCAAAACCAGTTGTGATTAAAATGTTTAAAAGCTCTCCTGCATATGATGATGGCTATCATACCCATGGTGCAGGCGCAGAGCCTCAAATAGGGTTTTACACTAATGCACATAAACTCCAAAATTATGCAAAATTCCATTTTGGACAAGTGGCAAACAAACACGACACAGGTGCATTCTATGTTGCGGATTTTATTGATAAAATGCCGCGCATTGAGAAAAAATCAAAAATGGATAAACTTGGGCTTTTTCTTGTTTCAATCGGAGATATCGACGATAGCAATATGATAAATGGCAAAATTGTGGATTATGGCTCAAGTTCTTTTGTTGTTTCTCCGAGGGCATTTAAGGTTGCAGAGAATATTATAAATAACACAACTGCCTCAACGCCTTTTGGAATTAAACCTAAAAATGTTTCTCAATACTTATCCGAAACATACAAAAACTTATCAGATACAGAAAAAATTGATTTCAGAGAAGCTCTCGATTTTATCGCATTCCATGCAAATGGTTCTTTTGGAAAAGAATATGAAATGTGGCTAAGGGCTCTTTAAATTATTTAAGTTGAAAAGTTGTATTTCCTTTTCTAATTAACTTAATATATTTTGCTCCATCTTTTTCGCACATATGTTTTCTTTCATAATTTTCTTTTGAAGTTACCAATTTTTCCGATGAATATATTTTTAGTATCCAATAAACATCGCCATTAGATATATAAGTATGCGTATATTCGCCAGATGAATTTTTTGCCCAGCTAGGCTCGTATAATGGGCATTCAAATCTTACATTTTCAGAGCTAAAGTATTTTACCTTGCTTTTTTCTTTCGTTTTCTTGTTTTCTATGTAATTTATGCATTCTTTGTCCTCGTTACACGAAATAAACTCTGGATTTATATGGCTTTCGTATGTTTTTTCAATAAATGTGAATAGCCCTATTATTGCCAATATTAAATAAAATGGGTTATTTAATCTTCTTTTGTATCTTATAAATCTGAACATATAAAATTCCTTTTAGGTATAAAATAATTATATTCTATCAGCCTTCAATCTGGCAAAAAAAATTTTTAGATGTTTTGTATAATCAAGAGGTAAACAATGAAAATTTTAGCTATTCGAAATTATTTAACAACACAAAAATTTCAAAAAAATAATAATTCAAATTTTATAAAGCCAAGCGTCCTTAAGGCAGATACAGTGTCATTTACAGGTAAAATAAATGTCGTAACTTTATCTGGCGACGAGTTAGCTCTTGAAGCCAAAAATTCTAAATTTGCAAGAAGAATAGGGATTTGTGCTCCTGAGGTTAAATCTGATGGAACATATCAAACGCAAGGAAAAAACGCTGACTTTGCCAATAATCCAATTACTAAATCGCACTTAAAAAATGTTTTTAAAAGCATTGCTATGATGGAAGAAAACGGAATTTATCATGGCGATATTGAACAAAAGCACTTGTTCTATGACCGCAAAGGAAAAGTCCAATTTGATTGTTTCAGGTTTGGCGAAATAAAATCGCAAGATAAGGATAAATATAATACAAGAATTGCATATCTTCTTCCAAAAGGTCAAGGTC
>JAZNJP010000054.1:0-2244 GCA_045578125.1 Candidatus Gastranaerophilales bacterium
CAAGGTTGTTTGACCATTGTCTTCAGGTGCTTTTTGAATTTCTATTTTTGCTTCATCATCTTCTTTTGGTTCAACGATTTTTGTAATTGAAACAACAGAATCACCTTCGCCTAAGTTTTGAACTTTGACACCTGTTGCAGGGCGACCTTGTCTTGAAATTGATGAAGCAGCAACACGAGTTACAACGCCATTTGCTGAAACAACCATAATTTCGCCGTCTTCTTCGACAATTGTAAGGGCTACAAGTCTTGAAGCTGAAGATTTGAATTTGGTTGCAATTAGGCCAAGTCCACCTCTGTTTTGTGCTCTAAATTCAGAAAGTTTAGAACGTTTTCCAAAACCATCTGAAGTTACAACAAGAAGGTCGGCGTCATAGTCTTGAGGAACTACGTCGCAGCCTATAATGAAGTCATCTGAGCGAAGTTTCATACTTGTTACACCACGAGCAGAACGGCCAAGCGGTCTTAAATCTTCGATTGCAAATCTAATTGCCATACCGCAAGATGTACCAATAATAACTTCGTCGTTGTCTTCTGCAAGTTTCACCCAGTTTAGAGTGTCACCTTCATCAAGACCAATCGCAATAATGCCTGTTCTTCTGATGTTTTTGAAGTTATCTAAACCAATACGTTTAATATAACCTTTTTTAGTTAACATTATGAGATTTGTGTTTTCACTAAATTCAGAAACAGGAACAATTGCTGTAATTTTTTCATCTTGGTCGATTGGTAGAACGTTGATGATTGGTAAGCCTTTAGCTTGTCTTCCTCCTTCTGGGAAGTCGTAAACATTTAAGCTATAAACCGTTCCTTTTGATGAGAAGAATAGAACTTTATCATGCATCATTGCAGTAAAGAAGTGTTCAACATCATCGTCCTCTTTTGTTTTCATTCCGCCTTTGCCACGAGTTGCGCGGTTTTGACGTTCGAATGTGTCGAGCGAAATTCTCTTGATGTAACCTTGTTGAGTTACAAACACTGCCATTGCTGTGTTTGGAGTTAAGTCTTCAATTGAAACTTCGCCCATATCTTGAACGATTTTTGTTTTTCTTTCATCACCATATTTTTCTTTATCTTCGTTTAATTCAGTCTTGATAATCGCAAGAACTTTTGCTCTATCTGCAAGAATTGCTTCGTATTCTTTGATTTTTTCAAGCAAGTCATTGTATTCAGCTTTAATTTTATCTTGTTCAAGACCTGTTAAACGACGAAGTTGCATTTCAAGAATTGCGTTTGCTTGGTCAACATCAAGTCCAAAACGAGACATCAAGCCTTGACGAGCAATTTCTGTTGTTGCAGATTTTTTGATAAGTTCGATTACTTCATCAAGCGCGCCGAGTGCTATCATCAAGCCTTCTAAAATGTGTGCTCTGATGCGAGCTTTTTTTAAGAAGAAAATTGTTCTTCTTGTGATAACTTCAACTCTGTGCTCAACAAATTCACTTAAAATCTCATATAAGTTAAGAAGTCTTGGTTGTTTGCCAACAAGAGCTACCATATTTACACCGAATGTTGTTGAAAGTGAAGTGTGTTTGTATAAGTTATTTTTGACAACGTCTGGTTTTGCATCACGTTTAAGCTCAATAACGATTCTCATGCCATCACGGTCAGATTCATCACGAAGATCTGAAATGCCGTTGATTTTACCGTCTTTAACAAGTTCTGCAATTTTTTCAATAAGTTGGGCTTTGTTAACTTGGTATGGAATTTCATCGATGATAATTGCAGTTCTTGCTTGTCTTCCACCACCACCTGCAAGTTCTTCAAAGTGGCTAACTGCTGACATTTTAATTGAACCACGACCTGTTTCGTATGCTTGTTTAATATCTTCTGTTCCAACAATTGTTGCAGCGGTTGGGAAGTCTGGACCTTTTACATATTGCAAAAGTTCTGCATTTGTAATTGAAGGATTGTCAATTACGGCAATAAGTCCATCAACAATTTCACATACGTTGTGTGGTGGAATGTTTGTTGCCATGCCAACAGCGATACCAGAAACCCCGTTAAGTAATAACATTGGCAATCTTACTGGTAATACAGAAGGTTCTTCTAATGAACCATCGAAGTTTGGAACGAAATCGACAGTTTCACAGTCAATATCTGCAAGCATGGATGTTGTGATTTTGTGCATACGAGCCTCTGTATAACGCATTGCAGCAGCTCCATCACCATCGACAGAACCAAAGTTACCATGCCCATCTACTGTTAAATATCTTGTAGAGAAGTCTTGTGCCATACGAACAAG
>JAZNJP010000055.1:0-3303 GCA_045578125.1 Candidatus Gastranaerophilales bacterium
AGGGCAACTTTTTCATAACCCATATCCATACACAAAACAGCAAGCTCTCTTCTTGCTTGAAAATTTGTAGGGTCATTTTCAACTGCACTTTTTAAATTTTCAAGTAGTTCAAAATCGCTCATTAGTTATCTATATCGTTAATCACTTCAATATCTGGTGCATCTTTTGAGAGAATCTCTAAATCCAAAAGTAAGTTTTTATCAACACTATCGCCCTCTGGCACAGAAAGGTCATCTTCTATGTCATCGTCTTGAATAATTTTCTCAATAACAAGTTGTGCCATATCGATTGCAACTTTTTGCCTTGTTGCTGGAGAACATTTTTCAAGCATTTGAATTGCTGTTCTAACTGTTGAATCAATATCGTACCAACGGCAATTTCCTCTTTGAATAATACCATTTTCAACAGCATCAACAATGTCTTCGACATTATTAAACTCATGCTCTTGAATTGAATGTTCAATAATTATTTTAATCAAATTTAATGCAACTGAAATTTGAGTCGCGTCATCTGAAGTTGAGAGTGTTCTCATTGACATCGAAAGAACTGGATCTTTATCATACCATCTAGAAAAATACTGATTCATTTTATCTCCGCTAACTATACTTATAAACTACACCGTAACCAGATTCAGGATAAGACCAAGTGATTGCTTTTTTAGGGCAAGAGATTTTGCAAACTCCGCATTCTAAACAATTTTCATATTCCACTTTGATTTTTCCGTTTTCTTGCGAATAAACACGAGCTGGGCACACATAGAGGCATTCTTTTGTGGTGCATTTTTCACAAACCATTTCATCAACAATGATGTGTGAATTTTTATCTGATTTGTATTTCACATGTGAAAGCTTATCTTCTATGATTCTTTTATTCAGCTTGTCGTTCATTATTTTAACACCTCGAGCACTGTTTTTGCAATCTTTGGAACATCGGGAGCAACACAAGAGGCTGCCTTGAATGCAAAATCTCTGAATTTAGTTGATTTAGGAACAGTATCTACCATATTAAACAATGTGAAGAATTCGTCCATTTTTTTAGGATATTTTAAGAAAACAGAATTTGATATTTTGCGCAACATTGGAACCACGTTTCTATATGAGCGCATATCTTTATACATAAAGCTATTTTTAAAACGTTTCTCGTATCTGGACAAAATTTTCTTGGAAGCATTATCAGCCTTAACTGCTTCAAGTGCAGTTTCCGCCGCCAAAATTCCAGAATAAATTGCATAATTTGTGCCTTCAAAATGCACATTGTTTACAAGCCCAGCTGCATCTCCTACGAGCATTGCACCATGTGTGTATAGCTTTGGCAAATGATAAAAATCGCCTTCAGGGAGTGTGTGTGCACTATATTCAATACTTCTTGCGTCATCCAAATATGGAATAATATCAGGGTGAGATTTTAATCTTTCCAATAGTTCATACGGGGTTTTCTTAATTTTTATTAAATCTTGAGCATTTATTCCAATGCCAAGTGAAATATGGTTTTTGAATGTGTATAAAAAGCCCATTGCAAAAGGATATCCCGTTGTTTCGTCGTCAGATAATCCGCCAAAATATTCACAAAGCATTCCTTGATTTCCGACAAGATTAAACCTTTCTTTGATTTTTGAATTTTCTAGATAGAAAGTCTCTTTGACACCTAAAATTAAATCATTCGGCTTGATTGGCTTTCTAAGTTTTAGAGTTTGCGCAAGATTTGATTGCACGCCATCAGCCAGAATTACAACTTTAGCTTTTAATTCTTCGTTATCAGTTCTAACTCCTATAACTCGCTTATCATCAAGCAAAAGTGCACGCACTGTGGTTTTTGGAGCATAAAAAACACCTTCTTTTTTTGCTTGCTCGATAAGCCAAGCATCAAACTTAGGTCTAAAAACTGTTGCAGCCGAAGGATAATTCAAAGTTTTATGATTAATTTCAACTGATGATGATTCAGTCAAAAATGAATATCTGTTCTGGCTTATGTAACTCTCATATGGAGCTTCTTCCCAAGTTATAGGAAATAAATCTTTTATAGAATTTAAATAAACTGCACCGCCAAACATGTTTTTAGAGCCAGCTAAATCTGCTCTATCAATCATAACAACGGTTTTACCGCCTCTTGCGACTGTGACTGCTGCCGCAACTCCCGCAGGGCCAGCGCCAACCACTATAACGTCAATTTTTTCAACATTTTGCATAAGGTTATTATACTATATTTTTTGATTTTTTAAAATCAGCATTACGAGTATAATATTTAAATTTATTTTTACCCCGCAAAACCAGCAACAACTTGCGTCATTCCAACGCTATCCATAGCCATATGAACATAGTAGCAAGTGAAGACAAACAACACAAAAGTTATTGCGATATATGAAAATACTGCCGTATTTATCAGTTTATTCTTCTCCATTTTTCTCTCTCTAGATTATGTTTACTACCAATTTTTCTGCCAACAAAATTTTCTTGATTAGTTTATGCCCCGTTTGGGTAATCTATGCCGCGAAGCATAGATTACTAGCAACATTCTTGTCTGTTACTGGTGGCTGACTTGACATTGCAAGCACCGCTGAGACATCTGAACCTGCTTCTTCTTGCTTTTGCTTCTTTTTGTTTTCTGCGATTATTGCTGCAGTATCAACTGGAGAACTATTTTTAACATCTTTAGAAGCAATATCACTTCCAATGTTAGAAATAAAAGGATTACTCATTAATTCTTGATTTTGTGCAACAATTGCTGCAACATCCGATTTGTTTAAATCTTGAAGTTTAATTTTGTTGTAATCTTGCCCAATACCTTGAATACCGAGTGCCATAATTATATCTCCTTATATATCGTGTTTCTAAGTTCTACAAATATATAAAAACGATATACTTTATCGAATTTCAATTTTGATTTTTTTTGTTACAATTGTTAACAATTCTGGAAATACTGATGACACAAGGGTAAAATTAAAGCAGGCAAAAAATAAATTTCTGCCTGCTTTTAAAAAAAGTATATACTGTAAAATTTTAGTATGATTCGCCTTCTTTTTGTTTGTTGATTAGCGATTGAATTTTGTCAATAATTTCATCGCCTTTCTTTTGCACTTCTTCAAGCGCAGTATCTGCTTTATCTTGAATTTGGCGAACCGCATCTTGTGCTTTAGAGTATTTTTCTTGCGCACTATTTTTGATATCTTCGCGAGTTTCTTCGCCTGATTTTGGAGCATATAAAACGCCTAGCACTGCTCCTACTGCACCACCCACTAATACACCTGCCATAAATCTTAATACTGACATAATTTTCCTTTCTTACTTTTTAAATAATTTAATACCT
>JAZNJP010000056.1:0-8539 GCA_045578125.1 Candidatus Gastranaerophilales bacterium
TTTCGAATTCATCAACTTACACAGGCGGTTTTGCTGGTTATCATTACAGTGGTTCAATCACAAATTCATATTCAACAGCAGCAATAACTTCTGCAGGTTCAAGCTACAAAGGCGGTTTTGCAGGAAGAAGATACAACACAAGTGCTAAGCTTACAAACAATATGTTTGATTCTTCTTGTGGTGTGTCAGGCGCTGTGAATAATTCCAGCATATCAGGTGTCACTGCAGGTACTGTTGACGAAATTCAAACTGCGATGATGGGCTTTTGTGGCACATTCGCTGAAGTTTCAACAGTGCAAGAACTTCAAGCAGCACTAAGTGCAAATAAAAATGTAAAACTCACGGCTGATATTGACCTATCTTCCGGTTGGTCAAACATCACAACAGAATATTCTGGAACACTTGACGGCAATGGACATAAGTTATATGACTTAGGTAAATCAAGTGCTGTGACAGAAGGCTTATTTGCAACAACAAATGGTGCAACAATTAAAAACTTAACTCTTGAAAACTTTAATATCTCAACAGCTAACACATATACCGGTGGGCTTGTTGGTCAAGCGGCCAACACAACAATTGATAATGTCCACGTTGAGGGTGGAACAATTAAACACACTGGCACAAGCACAGCTTCATCTTATGCGGTCGGCGGGCTTGTTGGCACACTTGAAAGTGGAACAATTTCAAATAGCTCATCTTCAGCAGATGTTTCAGGATATAATCGTACAGGTGGCCTTGTGGGCGATATGGCAGATGGCACAATTACAGGCTCTTCTTCATCTGCTTCTGTTACGGGAAGAAACCAATTCACAGGCGGGCTTGTTGGTTATCTGTCAGGTGGAACAATTACAGGCAGTTATTCTGATGGAATAATAGCTTCTGCAACAGCATACACAGGCGGCTTTGTTGGTTATCTGTCAAGTGGAACAATTTCAAACAGCTATTCTGAAACAAACATCACAACTGCAACTCAATATGTTGGTGGTTTTGCAGGTCGAGTGGCAAGTGGCACAATAACAGCTTCTTATGCAACAGGCACAGTAAATGCAACAAGTTCAAACGTGGGCGGTTTTGTTGGACACACAGCAAGTTGCACAATTTCAGATAGTTACACAACAAGCGCTGTTGTTGGTGTTCAATATGTTGGTGGTTTTGTTGGGTATAACCAAGGTGCTGCAATTAGTAATTCACTTTCTGCAGGAAGTGTTTCGAATTCATCAACTTACACAGGCGGTTTTGCTGGTTATCATTACAGTGGTTCAATCACAAATTCATATTCAACAGCGGCAATAACTTCTGCAGGTTCAAGCTACAAAGGCGGTTTTGCAGGAAGAAGATACAACACAAGTGCCACGCTTACAGGCAATATGTTTGATTCTTCTTGTGGTGTATCGGGTGCTGTTAATAATGCTGATCTAACAGGTGTCACTGCAGGAACATTCGACGAAGTAACATCAGCGTCTGCTGGAATTAGAGCCATCGCAGGTGTTCAAGCTGCTGCAGGGGCTGGTGCGGCCGGTGGTGTACAAAAACCACAAGATATATATTATAAGGTTTCCTCTGCTGAAGACTTTATGCAAGCGCTTACAATGAATGCAAATATTTACCTTGCAGGCGACATTGACCTAAGCTCGCTCACTTGGAAAACTGGCATGAGCTACAGTGGAGAAATTGTTGGTAATGGTTATACAATTTCAGGCATAAAACAAACAATGTTTGATACATTCTATGGTTCGATGAGTGATTTGAATTTGGTTGCAAGTAGCACTATTAGCGACAATGTTGTTGCGGATTCTGCAAGGAACGCAAGTGTAACAAATGTTTCTGTTCAAGCAAATTCTTCTAATGCCGGTGGCTACTTCCGTTATATGTATGGAGTTAGTATTTTGAATTCCACATATTCTGGAATTGCTCAATCAGGCGGATTTGCGGAAACGGCATTCGTAAGCACAATTTCAGGTTCAACTGTCACTGGAACTATCACAGGCAATGGTAGTAGTGAATGGGTTGGCGGCTTTGTTGGCGATGCATATGAGATGACAATTACAAATTCAAGCACAACTGCTGATGTTTCAGGCATAGGCATTGCTGGCGGGCTTGTTGGCAGATTATATACAGGAACAATTGAGTCTGCTCATGCTTATGGCACAGTATCTAACAAAGATGTTGGCTCAACTGATACTGACGATTACGTACAAATAGGTGGACTTGTTGGCAACATATATGTGAAGGCTAATATTTCGAACTCAAGTGCACATGGTGATGTGATAGTTGCAGATGTTGCAGGAGTTGTGGAGGCTGGTGGTGCTATTGGGGCTACTTCTGGCGTAAATGTAATTAATTCTTATGCAACAGGCAATGTGATTGGTAAAGCGTATTGCTCTGGCGGTTTTGTTGCCAGTGCAATGGGTGGCACATTTGCAAAATCTCATGCTACTGGAAATATTATTGGCGCAGAAAATGATGCAGGTGGTTTTGTTGGCTATACTTATGCCAATATTTATGATTCGTTCTCAACAGGTTTTATTCAAGCATGTGCGGTAAATATTGGTGGTTTTGCAGCGAGAATGACCGATTTTCTTGAACCAACAATTGTGAATTGTGCGACAATAAGCACTATTGGAGATACTTTCCAAGTTTCAAATGCTGGAGATTTGCTTTTTGCATTCAAAAACAATTTAGATATAACACTCACATCCGATATTGACCTTGCAGGCTTTAATTGGGCTGATATTGACTATAATGGGGTGTTCGATGGCGCAGGATACACAATTTCTAACTTAATACACTCTGGAGGCTTAATAAAATCTGCAACAGGTGCTGTGTTTAAAGACGTTACACTTGAAAATTTCAATATCAAGGGAGACGACGGTTACACTGGTGCACTTCTCGACTACGGTGATTGGGTAAGCATTGCAGATGTTCACGTTAAAGGTGGGTCAATATCTAGCACAGATTCTGCAACAGGCTCTGTTGCTGGCATGACATACTTCTCAACAATTAAAGATTCTTCATCAACTGCTAATGTATCAGGCGGAGATCACACAGGTGGGCTTGTTGGTGATATTTCTGAAACAGCAGTTTATAATTCATATTTCGCAGGAACAGTAACAAGCACGGTGCCTGAATTTTCTGGTATTATAACGGGTGCTGAATTCAGTTTAGCTAACTACGCAAACGGAACATATAATGCTGCTGAAATTCTAAATAATCCTGATTTGGATATCAATAATTATTCAGGTGTTGAGCTTGAAAATATTCAAGCATTCCAAGCACAACAAATTGGAACTATATTCACAGAAGTTTCAGATGCCGCAGGTCTCAAAGCCGCATTATTAAACAACGAAAATATTAAGATAACAGCCGATATCGATCTTTCTGGTCAAGCTTGGGAAGACGAGATTGTATATACTGGTATATTAGATGGTCAAGGTCATACAATTTCAAATTTGGTGTGTGCAGAAGGCTTGATCACTGAAGCGCAAGGCGCAACAATCAAAAACTTGGCTCTTGACACATTTACGCTCGCAGGTAAAGGTTCTCTTGCTTCAACTGCAACAAATACGACAATAGAAAATGTTAAGGTTACTAACACGACTTTCGTAACTTCTAGTAGTAGTGTTGGTGGTCTTGTTGGTGCCGCAAACTATACAACTATAGTGAATAGCTCTTTCTCTGGGCATATTGAAAGTAGCGGTAACTATATAGGTGGGCTTGTTGGTCAAGCAAGTTGTTCTTTGATAAGTTCAAGCTACGCTTATGTTGATATTGTGGCAACTTCTGATTCTGCTGACTCAATCGGCGGGCTTGTTGGAAGCACATGTAGAACATTGATTGATGAAAGCTACTCATCAGGCACAATCACAGCAAATGGAACAAATGTAGGTGGTATCGGTGGTTTTGTTGGTAGAATTACTGGTTCTGGCGGAGATAAAATTAACGATTCTTGCGCAAATGTTGTAATCACAGCAAACGGAACAAAAGCAAAAGCTATCGGCGGTTTTGTTGGTAGTGTTGCATTTGGCGAATTGAGCTCAAATAAATCCTCAAGTACAATTTCAGCTCCAAACACAACATATTCTTCTATCTATAATTTCAGCGGAACTAATTCTGACGGATCTTTCATAAACAATGAATTTAGTGTGTCTGGCATAGACCCTAATGCAACATACAACGAGTATATGGTTAATCCATACGGCGCAAAACATATTGGTGGTTTTGTTGGGTTGAATGAAGCAACAGCAACAATCAAGGGTTCGTACGCAGCAGGCGATATCACAATTCAAAATGCCCTTGAAGATAGTTTTTATGGCGGTTTTGCAGGTACAAACTCGGGCACAATCACCCAAGCTGCAACAGCTGCAACAATGAATGTTGGCGCAGGATATCGTGGCGCATTTGCTGGTGGAAATACTGGAACAATTACTGAGTATGCTTTTGAAACACCTTTAATTCAAGGTGTTCAAGGATATGATGGTATTGGAACATCAACAGACACATCTCAAAACTTTGGCAAATCAGAAAAATGGTTTGAAAACGAAGATAATATTGAATCAATTACAGGAAATGCGTTTAAAGTTGCACCATCCTCAAAAGGCGGTCCGCAAATTCCAACAGGCGAAATTGAATTGCTTGACAAGGCAGATGTAAGCGAAATTGTGGGCTTGAATAAATTAACAGAATCACAAGCAATTGAAGCTGGTTACACAGTTGTCAGAACTGCGGATGAACTTGCAGAAGCACTTTCTGCTGGTAAAAATGTAATGCTCTTTGAAGATATTGATTTATCTGAAGGTTGGAACACAATTGGCACATATAGCGGAATATTTGACGGTAATGGCTTCGCAATTTCTAATTTGACTGGTTCGCAAGGTTTATTTAAAGAACTTAATGGCGCAACGGTTAAAAATTTAGATATTGAAAATGTTAATATCACAAATGATAATGCAACAGGAAGCATTGGCGCACTTGCGGGTACTGCAAATAATGTAACAATTGAAAACGTTGAGGTTTCAGGAAATTTTGCCATAGTGACCTTAAAACCAGATTTGATGGGTATGGGTGGACTTATTGGTTGTGCACATGGCTCTAATTTAGTAAACGTTACATCTAGTGCGAATATGGATAACGACACAAGTGGTGTTACAACGGCAACTGGTGGTGTTGTTGGTTTGATTTACAACACAAATATTAAAACCGCAAGTTCAACGGGTGAAATCAGCGGTTACTATATAACTGGTGGTATTGTTGGGCAAGCGGAAAGCGATTCTTCTATAACAAACGCATACTCAACAGGAAATGTCACAGGAAGAACGGTTTATGCTGGCGGTATTGCAGGCGTAATGCGTGATAGCGATATTTCGAATGCTTATTCTGAAGGTAACATACAAGGTGGCGCTGGTACTGCTGGCGGTATTGTAGCTCAAGTATATAATGGCAATATTGGAAATGCGTATTCAACAGGTTCAATAAAAGGTGTGTATGCAGCTGGTATTGCAGGTAATATCACAGGAAACATCACAAATGCTTATTCAACAGGTGCGATTAATGGGCACAGCTATGTAGCCGGTATTGCAGGTAATATCACAGGAAATATTACAAACGCTTATTCAACAGGTGAAATAAATGGTAGCGCATACACTGCCGGTATTGCGTGCAAAATACAAGGCGACATCGAAAACGCTTATTCAACAGGTGAAATAAATGGTAGCACATACACTGCCGGTATTGCGGGCGAAATTACAGGTGATATCACTAATGCATACTCAACCGGTAATATATTAGGCAGTGTTGACGCTGCTGGTATTGCTGCTTATGCAACTGGCAACATCACAAACGCTTATGCAACAGGAAATGTTCAAGCGGATTATGCTGGCGGTATTGTCATAAATATAAATGGGAATCTTGAAAATGTATATTCCGAAGGGAATGTAACTGCACTTTATCATACGGGTGGTATAGCGGCTACTATCACTGGTAATATTAAAAATGCATATTCAAAAGGCGAAATAAATGGTGGCGGTTACACAGGTGGCATCGTAGGCCATGTTTATGAAGGCTATATTGAAAATGTATATTCAATAGGTAAAATAACTGGTGGCGATTACACTGGCGGTATTGCGGGCTGGGTAGAAAATTGCGATATCATAAATGCCTATTCTGAGGGTCAAATAACATCCACAAGCATGTCTGCTGGCGGTATTGCAGGTGAAATCACAGGTAACATCACAAATGCTTATTCAAAAGGAGATGTGACAAGCACAGACGGATATGCCGGCGGTATTGCGGGAAATACTACAGGGAGTATTTCTAATGCTTATTCTGAAGGCACAATATGGGGCAGAACACACACTGGAGGCATAGCGGGTAATGCTGTTGGTAATATTAAAAATGCTTATTCAACAGGTGGTGTTACAAGTGGCTTAACTCATGCGGGCGGTATTGTTGGTCACATTGAGGGTAACATTGAAAACGTATATTCAAAAGGCGATGTTGATAGTGAATATTATGCCGGCGGTATTGCGGGTTCAATTGAAGGTAATATCAGAAACGCATATTCAGAAGGTACTATACACGGAATAGCCGCATCGCCAAACAGTGATGCAAGTGCTGCTGGCGGTATTGCGGCTGTAGCAACAGGCAACATCACAAATGTTTACTCCTTAGGTTCGGTAATAAGTGATTATTCAAATGCAGGCGGTATTGTTGCTTCAATTACAGGTACTATCTCGAATGCTTATTCAACAGGTAGTATAACAGCAACAAATGGTTTTGCAGCTGGTATTGCAGGCTCTATGACAAATGCCACCGTTAAAAATGCTTATGCAACAGGCGATATCACAGGTAAATATGCTGGCGGTATTGCAGGCAATATAGTATTTACAAATGAAATTGCAAATGTTTATTCAACAAGCACAATAAATGGTTCAGAACGCGCAGGTGGTATTGTAGGATATCTTTTAGATGATTTAACAATTTCAAATTATGCATTTAAATATCAAGAAGGTTTAAGCTCGAATGGCATGGATAATGTAAGCAGTGCAGATGGCTTAACAGCTGTTGGTGCTAATCCAATTGCATTTAAAGACGCAGAATGGTTCGAAAATTCCGCTAACCTCAAAGGCATATTAAATGCAGATATTACTGGTGCTTCACCATGGAGCTTTGATGGTGTTGTGGGCACATCAATTGAGCTTAATAATTCAATGTTTGCTCAAGGTTTGAACGCAATGACAGAAGCTGAGGCGA
Source organism: Candidatus Gastranaerophilales bacterium (assembly GCA_045578125.1). Classification (GTDB taxonomy): domain Bacteria; phylum Cyanobacteriota; class Vampirovibrionia; order Gastranaerophilales; family Gastranaerophilaceae; genus RGIG1918. Next base: position 7,249 of record JAZNJP010000056.1, read on the forward strand.
TTGAAGCAGGCTACACTGTTGTGAAAACTGCGAAAGAACTCCAAGCGGCACTTGAAGCAACAGCATATGAAAACTTGAGCATCATGTTGTTTGCTAATATTGATATGTCTGAATTTGATAACTGGGCAGGTTGCGCTGTTACAGGAAGTAGCACTCTTGACGGCAATGGCTTTACAATTTCTAATTTGACTGGTTCGCAAGGTTTGTTTGCACAATTTGTAGGCGGAACTATTAAAAACTTGAACTTAGAAAATGTGAACATTTCAGGCGGAATAGGTGATGTCGGGGCACTTGCGGGCTATGTTGAAAATGCAACTATTGAAAATGTTAATATTGAAGGCACTGTGAGTGGTGGCGCAGGTGTTGTGGGAAGTTTTACTTCTGGTGCAATTACAAATGCGAACTTCAAGGGAACTGCTGCGTTTGGTATAGTGGGTTCTGCGGCATTGGCAGATATCAAAGATGTCCAAGTCGAAGGCGAAATAACAAGCACGGGAAATGCAGGCGGTGTTGCAGGCAATATTGACGGTGTTAATATTTATAATGCAGTTGTAAATGCTGATATCTCTGCAAATGGATATGCTGGCGGTATTGTTGGGAAAGTTGAAGATATTGCATATGGTGAATTTGAAATTGCAGGTGTATATTTCAATGGTAACATCGAAAATGCAGGCTCAGTAGGAACTGGCGGTATTGTTGGTAGTTTAGCGACTAGCGAAAACAGCAGTGTAGCAATTAGAGAAGCTCATGCAACAGGTTCTGTTAAAGGCGGAAACAATGTTGGCGGTATCGCAGGACATATTAGTGGCAATATTGCGACAATAAGTAATTCTTCGGCTAACATGAATGTTAAGGGTGGCGCAAACACTGGTGGTCTTTTTGGAAGCAGCTATGGCGCATCTATATATTCATGTTATTTTGAAGGAAATGTCACAGGTGAGTCTAATGTTGGTGGGTTTGCCGGTGATATAAGTAGTGGTTGCGTTACTAATTCATATGTTAATTTGACCACTGGTGGAGTTGTTTCAGGTAATGCAAATGTTGGTGGATTCTTCGGTTCGTACGCATACACACTTGTTGAAGGCGCTGTATCCAAGTCAATAGTTATTGGCATCGGTGAAAACCAAAGCAACCTCGGCGGGTTTGTTGGTTGTATAGATACCGAAAATGGACCAAATAATCTTTCCAACTACGCATATCTCGAACAATCAAATGCAGGCGTTAGGAACTTTGATGGCATAGGTAATTCAACAGAAGAAAGTGCAAACTATGCAAAGTCGGATCGTAGCCA
>JAZNJP010000057.1:0-7307 GCA_045578125.1 Candidatus Gastranaerophilales bacterium
GTGATGACTAAGGGAGCTTGCGACTTTATGCGGTATCGCAAAACACCAATTTCATCATTTGAGAAAATAAAAGAATTGAAAATTTAATAATAGAAATGCCCAAGTGATGACTAAGGGAGCTTGCGACTTTATGCGGTATCGCAAAACACCAATTTCATCATTTGAGAAAATAAAAGAATTGAAAATTTAATAATAAAAATGCCCAAGTGATGAAATTGGTAGACGTGCCAGACTCAAAATCTGGTGTTGGCAACAACGTGCCGGTTCGACTCCGGCCTTGGGCATTTTTTATTTTATAAGCCCTTGAATTTCTTTAAAATTAGGGTGTTTTGAAGTTTTTAAAAGTTCAAAAATAACAATTTCGGTGGTTGTAATCTTAACTCCTGCGTTTTCCATTAAGCGAAGCGCGCATTTGTGTTGGGAATCATCTCTTGAGGCTGAAGCATCACACACTATGTAAACTTCAAGCCCCATATCTTTTAAGGCCAATGCCGTTTGGTAAACACAAATATGTGCTTCAATTCCAAATAAAACCACCTGAGAGCGCTTTGTGCCCACTATAGCTTGAGATATGTTTTCATCAGCAAGCGCAGAAAATGCAGTTTTCTCATATACATTATTTTTGCAAAATTCTTGCAATTCAGAAACCGTTGTGCCAAGCCCTTTTGGATATTGTTCAGTTATAAGGGTTGGAATTTCAAGAATTTCTGCAGTTTTTAATAATTTTTTAGCATTTTGAACTTCTTGACTAGCACTTGTTGCCGCAACAAGTTTTTCTTGCATATCAATCATCAAAAAGAGGGAATTATCAACATTTAACATTATTTTATTCGCCTTTTGCTAATTGAGCTTCAATTTCAGCTAAAACCTTTTCAACAGTTGCTTCTTGAATTAAAACATCGTTTACTTTAATATATGGCGCTTTTGAAATTTCCCAATTTGTTGAACACACGCCAAGGCAAGGACTTCCAACAATTTCGACCTTATCGCCAAATTTTTCAGCCACAATTTCTTTCAATTCAGGCTTATTTGCTGAATTTTTAACAAAACAAGTTGTGCCTAAGCATACTTTAACGCTAATCTTATCCATTAAATACCTATCCAATAATCTATTATCTTTTTATATTATACCCCATTTTTTGAAATTGGCGCTAGTTTTTATTCAAATTAGTTATTTGCTTAATAAAAATTTACAAGCTATTTTCCTTTGTAAGAGAAGGGTTTCCAGATTTTAGAAGAAAAAAAATTCATCTTACTACGTGTGGGCTTGCTGTAAAATTATAATATAGCAAATTTTAGAGAGATTATGAAAGAAACAATACAACAGCACAGCCCTTGGGCGATTGCCTGCCCTGTTCTTATGGCAGTATTTATATTTGCCCTAAACGAAACAATATCAAACGTAGCACTCACAAACATTGCAGGTGCGCTTTCAATAAGCTTGAATGAATCAACTTGGATTATCACAAGTTACCTGATGGCAAGCGGAATTGCAATTGCTCTTGTTGATTTTTTATCTAAAATGCTAGGCAGGAAAAAGCTTTTCATCTGCGCCGTTTTATTGTTCACTATATCATCACTTTGTTGCGCCATATCAAACTCAATGCTTATGATGGTGTTATCAAGATTTTTCCAAGGGATTGGAGGTGGCGCACTTTTGCCTCTTGGGCAAGCAATTATTTTAGAATCTTTTTCTCCTCAGGAAAGACAAAAAGCAATGGCGGTTTTCGGGCTTGTTTTTATTATTGCACCAGTCGCAGGTCCAATTCTTGGGGGCTGGATTACAGAAAATTGGTGTTGGCAATGGATATTTTTAATTGACATTCCACTTGGGCTCATCTGCGCATTTTGGTTACATAAAATTCTCTATGACCCGCCATATGCTAGAAAACAAGCACATGTAAATGTTGATTATTTAGGAATTATTTTCCTTTCAACTTGGCTTATCACAATGCAGATTGTACTTGATAAAGGAAATGACGCAGATTGGTTTGGCTCAAGCTGGATTTGTTGGCTAAGCGCAGTTTCTCTCATTTGCGCTATATTATTCTTTGTTTCACAATTCAAAAACAAAGAACCGCTCATTAACCTAAAAATTTTAAAAGAACCTGCATATTTTTGGGGAACATTTATCCAAGTTATATTAATGGCTGTGTTTTTAGCGTCAGCTTCGCTACTCCCTTCAATGCTACAGCAACTTATGGGCTACACTTCATATTTAAGTGGGCTTTCAATGGGAAGCCGTGGAATTGGTAGCTTTGTCGCATTATTTGTATATTTCTTAATTGCAAGAAAAATGGGTGACATTGCAGTTGCAGGGTTAGGTTTATTTTTCTTAGGGCTTGGAAGTTGGTTCTTTGGAATTATAAATTTAGAGATAAATTTAAGCACTATTGCACTGCCTAATTTATTTTACGGAATTGGTATTTTCTTTGCACTAACTCCCCTTGTTCCACTATCTTGCTCAACCTTATCAAACAAAGATTTAACAAACGCTTCAGGGCTTCAAAACTTGCTTAAAAACACAGGTGGCGCAATAGGAACATCTATTGCAACAACTATGATTGCAAGATTTTCTCAGGCACACCAATCAATGATGGTCGAGCATTTAAGCTATGCAAATGAAGCATTTAACGAAAGAATTTATGCGCTTAGCGCTAATTTTTCAAGCTTTGTTGATGCAATGACGGCACAAGGTATGGCATATGGTTCGCTATACAGAGAACTTTTAACCCAAGCAAGGCTTTGGGGCTATATTGAAACATTCAGATATTTCGCACTTGCAACATTTTTGCTCATTCCGCTTTTATATTTCTTAAAAAATTCAACCAAAAAAGCTGAGTAAGTTAATATCTAAAGCAAGTTGTTTCATGGTCATCCACCACGCCAATTGCTTGAAGATAAGAATAAATAATAACGCTTCCAACATATTTCATCCCTCTTTTTTTCAAATCTTTAGAGATTGAATCTGAAAGGGGGGTACTAACAGGAATTTTATCATTTGTATTTTTTATTATTTTACCGCCAGTAAAGCCCCAAATATAATTTGAAAACGAACCAAATTCTTTTTGAATTTGAATAAAAATTTTAGCATTGTTTATGCTTGATATAATTTTTGATTTACTTCTTATAATTCCAGTGTTTTGGGCAAGTTCAGCAATTTTTTTGTCGTCATAATTAGCAACTTTTTGCACATCAAAGTTGTCATATGCTACTCTAAATGCCTCTCTTTTCTTTAGAACTATAACCCAAGCAAGCCCTGCCTGAAATCCTTCCAAGATAAGAAGTTCAAACAACTCCCCATCATCATACTTTGGAACACCCCATTCCTCATTATGATATTTGAGATAAAATTCAGGCTGATTTCTAACCCAAGAACAAACTTGCATAAATTATTTATCTAATTCCGCTTTTAGAAGTTTGTTTAATATTACAGGGTTTGCTCTGCCTTTTGTTTCTTTCATAATTTGACCTACAAAGAAACCATAGAGCTTATCTTTACCTGATTTATAATCTGCAACTTGTGCTTGGTTTTTCGCCAAAATTCCTTGAATGATGGTCAAAATTTCGCCTTCATCAGAAATAACGCTTAAACCTTTCTTTTCAACAAGAGCTTGAGCATCTTCACCAGTTTTTAAAATGTCGATAATCAAAGTTTTTGCAATATTATTTGAAATTGTACCTTTTTCAATTAAAGAAATAAGTTTTACAAAATTTTCAACTGTTAGTTTTGTATCAGCCAATGTTCCTTGAATTTCTTTTAAATATGCACTGATTTCACCCATCAAGAAGTTTGTTGCAATTTTAGGATTAACATTTAGTTTTAATGCTTCGTCAAAGAACATTGCGATATCCATTTGAGCAACAATAACATTTGAATCATATTCGCTCAAGCCTAGGCTTTGGTATCTTTCAAGTTTTTGAGACGGAAGTTCTGGCATTTGAGCACGAACTCTTTCAATCCATTCTTCAGAAATTTCAAGAGGCATTAAATCTGGTTCTGGGAAATATCTGTAGTCGTGTGCATCTTCTTTCCCACGCATAGAGTTTGTTGTTCCTGAGTTATCATCCCAAAGGCGGGTTTCTTGAACAACTTCTTCTCCTGCTTCAACAAGTTCAACTTGTCTTTCAAATTCATATTCAAGTGCTCTTTGAAGCGCTCTAAAGCTATTTAAGTTTTTAATTTCGGCTCTTGTTCCAAACTCTTTTTGTCCTTTAGGACGAATTGAAATGTTTGCGTCACATCTCATTGAGCCTTCTTCGAGGTTACCATCACAAACGCCAATATATCTTAAAATAGAGCGAAGCTCTTCCATATATTCTCTTGCTTCATCAGGAGTTCTCATATCTGGTTCTGATACGATTTCCAAAAGCGGTGTGCCTGCACGGTTCAAGTCAACTAAAGAATAAGCAGAACCATATAAACCACTTGCACCAGCATGGACTAATTTACCTGCGTCTTCTTCTAGGTGCGCACGAGTAATTCCGATTGTTTTATTTGAGATTTTGATGCTTCCGCCAAGGCAAATTGGTTCATCAAATTGAGAAATTTGATATCCTTTTGGAAGGTCAGGGTAAAAATATTGTTTTCTATCGAATTTGCATCTTTTTGGAATTGTTGAACCAAATGCAAGCCCGCAAAGAATGCCCATATCAACAACTTTTTCGTTTAATACTGGCAAAACCCCAGGGAGTCCCATCGTAACCGCACCTGTTTCAGTGTTTGGTTCACAGCCAAATTTGCAACCCTCAAGTCCAAAGATTTTTGTATTAGTTTTGAGTTGAGCGTGAACTTCAAGCCCAATCACCATTTCATATTTTTCTTTTACTGCTTCAAAATCCATTTTAATACCCTTAAAATTCTATTAAATTTATTATATACCAAAAAAAGTTTTGTACTATAAAAATAAGCAAAATTGACAAGAACTCGAAAAAAAATTAAAATAATCTTATGCTTCCTACGATTTATGAAGACACATATTTAGAATTAACGGATGAAATTTTAAAAGACATTTCTCAATGGAGAAAGTCTATGATTCATTACATTAAAGATGAAAATCCTGAATTAAATTCTGCAATTATTGAACTTGCAAACAAAACTTCACTTGACCCTAAGGCATTAGCCACTGGGGCGTATCTGGCATATAAATTGCTCGAAATTGAAGCAAACGGCGAATCAGGTTCAATTATTGAAGAATAATATTTTTGATATAAAATGACTATTAAATAGCATGCAGAAAGTTGAGAAAAGATTTTAATGGAAACAAGCGCAAATTCAAATATTCCATACATTGCAAAAATTATGGAAAATATCCGCAAGGTGATTGAAGAAGATAGAGCACAAAAACAACCTTTGATTTTAAAAATCAAGGAAGGTTTCATTTTTGACATAGCAAAAAAAGCCATTATCGAAAAAGATTATTCTTTTCTCGTTTCAATTGCGGGTGAATCTGCAAGTGGTAAAACAACTCTTGTGAATAACGCAGCGAAAGCATGTATCAAAAAAAATGCAGATAAATTTTACTCCGTTGTTTGTTGCGACGATTACTATAAAGACGCATCAAAAGAACTTCAAGAAGCAGGAAGTTATGAAGAATTATTCAAAACTGGTTTCAGTTTTGACACACCAGATGCCATTGATATTGCAAAAATGAGAGAACATCTTGTTGCACTTAAAAACGGTCAAGAAATTCACTCCCCAGACTACAACTTCGTTACTTGCGAAAGCAAACCTGATGGCATGCTCAAAAAACCTGCAAAACTTATTTTAAACGAAGGTTTATATGTTCTTGATGAATCTTTAAGAGATATTATTGATGTTAAAGTTTATGTTTACACACCTTTTGAAGTAATTAAAGACAGATGGTATAAACGAGCAATTACAAGAGGTAAAACCGGCACTGCAGCCGATATGCAATTTAACGATGTAAACCAAACAGCGTTTAGATATATCCGCCCAACAATGCAACTTGCAGATGTTGTAATTAATGGTTTAACATCACAAGAATATATCGAAGAAGTTGCTCAAAAATTTATTGAAGCAGTAAGAAGCGCTACAAGAAATTAACCACTTATATCAAAACTATGGTTATTTTTATCTTCAGCGTTCAAAATAGCGCCTAATTGCATTGTTTGCAAATCTGTTTTGGCAATTTTTTCCGCAACAGCGCCAGAGAAAACATCATCGTGATTTTCTAAATATTGCAAAACCGGTTCCCAAAGGTTGCCGATTGCCCCTTCAACTACTTTTTGAGCTTCTTTTGCAGTTCTATTTGGGCTAATTACATTAAAACCAAACGAGGATTTTATATTGTAGTTGATAGCTTCTGCCATTTCGGACTCCTTTGCTGTCTTACATTTTTATTTACGGATTATTTGGCTAAAATCTTTAATTCATTTATCAAATTTTACAATTTGTAATATTTAACTTGCACTCAACAAAATGGAGTAAATTTCTCTATAAAAAGGTGCATAAAGGGCAAATTTTTGTATAATAAACATAAAGATAGGAATACTATGAGGTAAAAATGGCTACTGCAAACGGAAAAATAGTTCAGGTTATAGGCCCTGTAATTGACGTACAATTTGATGAAGGCAACTTGCCTGAAATATATGACGCGCTTGAAATATATGGCACTGACGGGCAAAAAACGGTAGCAGAAGTTCAACAACTTCTTGGCGAAAACACAGTCCGCTCAGTTGCGATGTCATCAACTGACGGGCTCAAAAGAGGAATGGAAGTTATAAATACAACAAACCCTATCAAAGTTCCTGTCGGAAAAGGTATTTTAGGAAGAATTTTAAATGTGTTGGGCGAACCTGTGGATAACGCAGGAGAAGTTGAAGCTGAAGATTACCTTCCAATTCACAGAGAAAGCCCAAAACTTGTTGAACAAAACACAGATATTGAAATTTTAGAAACAGGTATTAAAGTTATTGACTTGCTTATGCCTTATCAAAAAGGTGGAAAAATTGGGTTGTTTGGGGGCGCAGGAGTTGGCAAAACAGTTCTTATTCAAGAATTAATCCATAACATTGCAATGGCACACGATGGTGTTTCAGTGTTCGGTGGCGTTGGCGAAAGAACTCGTGAAGGAAACGACTTATACAACGAATTTAAAGAATCGGGTGTATTAGATAAAGTTGCGCTTGTTTACGGGCAAATGAACGAACCACCAGGAGCTCGTATGAGAGTTGGACTTTCAACTCTAACTTGTGCAGAATATTTTAGAGATGTTACTAAACAAGACGTATTATTGTTTATTGATAACATCTTCCGTTTTGTACAAGCTGGTAGTGAAGTTTCT
>JAZNJP010000058.1:0-8053 GCA_045578125.1 Candidatus Gastranaerophilales bacterium
CTCACGAAGAAAGATATAGAAAACTTCTTCAAAACATTAAAGAAGGTAAAGTTTTTGAAAAAGAAGGTGAAATTGTTTGGGAATGCAGAAATTGTGGACACTTGCACACTGGCGCTAAATCGCCTCAATTGTGCCCAGTTTGTGCTCATCCTCAAAGTTTCTTTGAAGTTAGAAAAACTAATTATTAGTAAATTTTTAATTGCTAGGGGTGAAGTTTTCACCCCTAATTTTTTACACACTTGAAAAACTTAAAACCAATGTTATACTGAATATATCTAAGATATATCTTAAAAGTATGGTTTCCTCTATCTCTCCACAAACCCAATCTTTAGCTTATGAGATGGCGCAAGTTAGTGCCAGCTCTAGTTTGGCGTCGTCATCTAAAATTGAAAGACTAAGCTATAATGGCTTATCTGAAACCGAAAAAGAATCTTTAAGGCAAAAATATTCAGCTGCTCTTGAAGAATACAATCTAGACGATTTAGATTTATATGAGGAAATTGAAGGCCTTGAAGAAGAGGAGGAAGAAGAGTATTTAGACCTTAGTTTAGATGCGGGCGATGAATCTGATGAGGTTTCATCTTATCGTAAGGATGTTTCATCTAAAGAAGAAATTAGCTATTTTGCTGATAAATATGCTGAAATTTCAGACGAAATTGCTTCTCAGGTTACTCCAGTTAGTTTCAATTTGTCTGGTTATAATAAATATAATTTCAATAAAATTAGTTCAGCTTATGCACCCAATGCAACTTATGTGCAATCGAATGTAAAAGTTTATGCATAATAATTGTAAATAAGAAGTATATGTAATATTATTTTTTTAAATAGGGGTTTATATGTTTAAGAAAATAATATTAATTTTATTTTTTATTTTTTGTACGCCTGCTTTTGGTGCTGATAATATTAAAGTTAAAGCACTTGAAGATTATTCTTCAATAAAACCAGCTGAAACATTTTCGGTAAAGGTGTTGGCTGATATTCATTCTGAACATATTTCGCTTTTGGAAGGTGATATTTTAGTTTGCGAATTTCTTAAAGCTAAAAAACCAACTCGCGCCAAAAGAGATGCTCAAATATTTTTCACATTGAAAACATATACGGATTCTTCTGGCACACATCAGTTTAATCAAAAATTTGCCTCAAAATATTCAAAAAAAGTTTTAAATATTGATGCAATTAAATCAATACCGCCAAAAACAGCTATAAAAAAGACTGCAGGCGTCGTTGGTGATCATTTTTTTACAGGTGTTTCTTATGGAATTTCTTTTCTTGATGGTCTTGTAACAAATCCTGAGGATAATCGTATAAAATCTGGTGCAAAACAGGTTTATAAAGATTCCTTTTTGTCTAACTTCGAAAAAGGCGAAGAGATTTTAATAAAAAAAGGAGACGAATTTTATTTAGTTACAAAACTCCTTGAAGATGAAAATTAATATGATGAAAATTAGCTTGATGGCTAATTTTATTCTTTTAACGTAAGATTAATATTTTCATATGAAAAAATATCTAGTTATTTTGCTTGTTTTTATTATTACAATTTTTACTTTGTTTTATTTGCTTAAAGTTGCGTTTGCTACTCATGTTAAAATTAATTTTACCAATTTAAGACCTTTTCATTATAGCGTTCCTGTTTACTATAATGGAATTAAAGTTGGGAAAGTGCTTTCTAGAAACCACTCGAAAGACTTTAAGTATACGATTCTTACAGTTGTTGTTTGGCCATATAATTTAAAAATTCCAAAAGATGCAGTTGCATATTTAAAGAAGCATAAATTATTAGGTTTTATGAAAACTGATTATATTGACCTTGTTTTTCCTCAAGCAATAACTAATGGCTATATTTCAAATAACTCTTTTATAAAAGGAATTTCAACAATTGACATAAATGATTATGGTTCAAATCAAAATATTGATGAAATTGAACAAATTAAAGATAATTTGGCACAAAGCGCTGAAAATCTTAATTATGCAATACAAGCAATAACCATGCTATTTGAAACAATGAATGATATTGCCCTTCAAAATAAAGATAATTTACATAAAACAACAACTAATGTGTCTAATGCTACAAATAATTTTTCAAATGTTACCAAAAAATTTGATAATTCTATAAATCAAATAAAACTAAATTCTTCTTTTGATAATTTAGCTAAATTTACAGATGATGTTTCCTTATCTGCTAATTCGCTTAGTTTGAATACTGATGAAGTTGAGCAAACTATTAAAAATATTCAGCAAACAACTCATGAAACAAAGCTTATTTCAAAAGGAATAAGGAAAACGCTTTCAAAACCATTTGGCGGGTTTAGGTTTTTCTTTGGGCGCCCAATTCAACCGGACACTTGCCCCTAATTATTTATTTGTTCTACTATTTATAATACTTTGTTTTTTAAGCAATCATGTATGTGGATTACGCCAATTGGTTTGTTGTTTTCCAATACAAATAAATTGGTTATTTTCTTTTCGTTCATGATTTTGATTGCTTCGCTTGCAAGGGCTGATGCTGTAATTGTTTTAGGGTTTTTTGTCATAAGTGTTTGCACATTTTTATCTAGAATATTTGCTGTTAATATTCTTCTTAAGTCGCCATCTGTGAGGATACCTGTGAGGCAAGAAGCACTGTCAACAAAACCTACACAACCAAGCCTTTTTGATGTCATTTCAATTAATGCTTCCTGAATAGAAACTGTTTCAGGCAAAATTGGCAACTCTTCTTTTGTATGCATTAAATCGGATACTTTTAAAAGCACTGAACCAAGTTTCCCTCCTGGGTGCCTTTGATTGAAATCCATTTTTGTGAATTGTTTTCTCTCCATAAGAGCAACTGTTAAAATGTCGCCCAAAACAAGGGTTGCAGTTGTAGATGATGTTGGCGCAAGCCCTAAAGGACAAGCTTCTTCGCCGTTTGGCAATTTTAAAACAACATCGGCAAGTTTTCCTAGAGTGCTTTGTTCATTTTTTGTTATTGCTATTAATGATATTCCAAATCTTTTGCAATAATTTAAAATATCTGCCAATTCTTTTGATTCGCCGCTATTCGAAATTGCAACCACAACATCGTCTTCGCTAAGCATTCCAAGGTCGCCGTGGCTTGCCTCTGCTGGGTGAACAAAAAATGATGGAGAACCAGTGGATGCAAGAGAAGCTACAATTTTTTTTGCAATAATTCCAGATTTTCCCATACCGGTAAAAATTATTCTGCCACTTGTGTTTTGCATAATATCCAATGCTTTTGTAAGAGTTCCATCGAGCTCTGCTTCAAGAATTCTCAAATTTTCTATTTCTTTGTTTATTGTGTTTTTGGCAGATTGTATGTCAGATATTGCTGAATGCGCAGTGTTGGTCATCTCTTGTATTTCAATCATTTTTTGTTCCTTTGAAATTTCTTAATTTCTTTAGATAATAGCATAAAATTATAAAACTACTCAATTTTTTCTAACTCTAACAATATTGAACCGTCGTTTAGTTCTATTTTTTTTGTTTCCCTATAATTTGCGGGCACTTTTTGAATTTCACCTGAGTTATCTTCAACTCTTAAAATAACTCTTTTTGCTTTGTTATATATTTTTTCCAAACTTTCCTCTTTGTTATTTATCATAATCAAAGTACCAAACTCATCCTTGGTATTTTCTGCAATTTTAATTTCTAGCCCAAGAAGATTCGAGATAATTTTTGTTGCTAATATTTCGTTTTGATTTTTGCTGTATATACTTACATTGCAGTTTTTTCTTGCTAAATATCTGCTTAGTGCGCCTGTATCTGGATTTATTTCAATAATACGTTCATTTTGGGTGAAACCTATTTCATTAAGAGAATCTTCCCAGTATTTAATATTAAATTTTCCTTCTGCCACAACTTCATTTTCGTCTATTTCCCAAAAAGGCATTTCTTTAAAACTTTTATATAAATTAGTTTTTGAAAAATCAAATGCATCACCTGTGAAATTCGACATGCAATTTTTTGTAACTTCATCTATGCCTTGACCTATGTCTAGTAATTTATTATTAAATTTCCAAAAATGTTTGAGATTCTCAATAAAGTACATTATGCTTTCTTTTGGTTTTAGCGCTTTTGTTTCTTCTCTGAATTGCGATTGGTCGTAATCAATTATTTTTGCAATCAAGCCATTAAAAACAACGTTGTCTGTTTTTGTGTCTCTATGAAATACTCCAAATTTGTGTTGTTCTAAAATTGCAAGCAAAACATCTGCAAGATTAATTCCTTCTTTTTGTTCAATTTTTTCCATAATTATAAAATTGAAATTTTGATGGTTTTTGCCCGCAGATTTTATAATTGGTTGGCACATCGCACCGCATTTTTTTAAGTATTCTAAAATTTTAGCTTCTTCTTCTATGCTGTTATATTTTTGTCTATGTTTATATAATTCTAGCTTTAGTAAATAGTCATTATTTTCGGCAATCATTGAATTTTTGACAGTAGTTGGTCTTGCGTTATTAAAACGAATATTGTCAGCAATAAAATACTTTTGATTGCAGTAAATTAATTTCAGAAAAAATCTTTTTATTTTGTCTTTTAAATTGTCGTTTGTCATATTTTAAGAATACATTTTACATATTTTGCAAAAATCTTTTACATCAAGGATGCAGAATGCTTCAACGTAGTCTTTGTTTTTAAGCATTCCTCTATATTGATTTAACCCTAATGCGTGATATTCGTATCTTTTTTGCGATGTTTGTGAAGGGTAGCTTGCTATCATTTCTTTTTTTGTTTCTATAACATTTGTGATATCAACAAAACCATTAACAAGGCTTAGTGCTGACCAAACTTCATAAAGGCAAATTTTTAAATTTTCTTTATGTTTTCCTGCTTTTAATGCTTTGTTTAGATTTATTGCAACTGCTTTATGATCTGGGTGTTGGTCAATCAGGCTTGGAATAAAAATATAGTCATAATCAGACATATCAATGTTTTTGAATTGCTCTTCTTGAAATAATAGTTCCCTATCCTTACAATTCAAAAATTCATAGTTTTGAATTTTGGCAGTTTCCATTGCTGATTTGAATTCATTTTCTCTTGTTTTAATTATTTCATCACATGGGAGGTTTTTTATCCCTTTTCTACCGTCTGTAAGCAAAATCACTTTGAAATTGTCTGGGTAAAGTGCCAACAAACCGCCCATGCCAATACTTTCGTCATCTGCATGTGGCGCAAGGCATAGTGCTTTTTCATTTTCTTTGATTGAAAATTCTCTTGGTTTTAAATTTATGTTTGCTATAAATTTTGAAAAATCTAGCAAATTTTTTCTAAATAATATTTTTTTTATCATTCTTCCACCATATTATTTATGATGACATCACCAAAGTTTTTCCAGCTTAGATTTTCTGCAATTTCGTGTGCAGAACGAGAAATTTCAACAAATTTTTCATGTTCGTATAAAAACATGTCCGAAACATCAACAATTTTGTTGGTTAGATTTTCAATTTTATTTATCTCGCGCTTAAAAACAAAACCATTATGATTATCTTTAATAAGTTCTCTAACCCCTGTTGTAGAGCTCACAATGCTTGGCTTACTGTTTGCCGCAGCTTCTGTTACAACGAGTCCAAAAGCCTCGTTTAGAGAAGGTAGAACATAGCAATCTATGCTTTTGTAATATTCATTCATATCCGCTTGCCTTGGAAGCAATTCAATTCTATCTTCAAGTTCTAATATTTTTATTAAAAGTTTAAAAAAGCCTGCTTTTTGAATTTTTGGAAATATTATTCTTGCTTTTATTTTGCTTGATTTTGGGAGTTTTGACATTGCAAATAATAGAAGATATCCTCCTTTATTTAGCCCTCCACCTGCAATTGCGCCAAGTGTGAAATAGTCCTTTTTTTTGGGCTTAACAAATGCTTGAACATCGTCTGTTGCGGGAATTGCAACAAAGACCTTATCGGGGTTAAGTTTTAAGTTTTCTACGTAATCTGCTTTCAAGCTTTCAGACACAGTAAAAGTTGATTTGTTGTATGAAATATTTTTTTCTTGGCTTCTTATTTTTCTGTGGTTATAAATTCTTAAAACCTTGCTCATCAGTGGGCTTTTGCATTTTTTCGATTTATATCTCGATGAGTTTGAATGTAGTATATTATTAGCAAATGGAAGGAGTACATCGCTTGACAAAATGTAATCGTATGTTTTTTGCTCGAGACAAGCTTTCAAATCTTTCTTAAAGTTTTTTGAGTTAAAAACTGTGATTGAATTAATTCCGTTAACAGTGTTGTTCCAAACAGTTCCTTTTTTACAGTAAATATCTATCTCGAACTTTTCAGATTTTACAAGTTGCTCAACAAGGTTTTTTGTTACTTTGTGCCCGCCACCTGAAAAACCTTTTTTTGTAAAACATTCATCAAGAGAAATTAAAATTAGCGCTAGTTTTTTTCTCATAATCCACCTTCTTTGTTTATTTTAGTATGAAAATGTAGATATGACAAATTGACTAATATTTTTTTGCTTTTTTATGTTAAGATTTAGCCATGGTGAGCAATGCATTTCGACCTGAAAAACTTAATAATGTGATTACTCTTGTGCATCAACATTCTTTAGGTGATTTGTTTTACCTTTGTGGTTTTAAAAGTGCTGTTGAGAATCAATATGGTGCAAAGGTCCATTTTGTAATTAAACCAAATCAAGAGCCTATTATGAAAATGTTTGGTTTTTCTGATTATTCTTTGCATATTTTTGATGAGGATGAACTGCTAAAAATTGCACAAGATAACCCTGTAATTAAAGTTGGAGGTTTATTTGTTTCTCACCCAAATTATCTAAATGATGACAATAAGACATTGGGTGATTTTTTTAATTCAAAAATCTCTTTTGTCGATATTTTTAAAGCTACCCTAGGCTTGCCTCTTGAGACTCAATTTCAATATCCGGTTATAATTCCTTCTTTAAGTGATGATTTAAAAAACAAAATCGAACAAATTGCGAAACTAGATAAAATAATTTTAATTTTTCCTGAAGCGAACTCTACTCACATGATTCCATCTTGCTTTTTAGAAGGCGAGGTTGCAAAACTTTTGCAGGAAGGGTATGTTGTTATTTCTAGTGTTGTCGATAAACGTAACGCAATTAGGGGCACTCTTTGTCTTGAACTTTCATTTGATGAAGCACTTGCTTTAGCTCTTAATTGCCACAAGGTTATTTCCGTTCGTTCTGGTTTTTCGGATATTATGGCACCTTTTGTCCCTAATCATACTGTTTATTACCCTGACATTAAAACTTTAAAGTTGTACTCTTTTGCAAAAATGTATTCAAATATTCAAGAAGTTGTTGCCCCAAATTTCTTTATGAAAAAAATTTGTCCTTGTTTTCAACTTGAGCAAAAAAATAATCAAAATTTTTACAAAATCTCACTTACTGTTTTTAGAGTAAAATTTAATTATAGGTACGTAAAATATTGTGTTTTGGGAATACCAATCTGGATAATTAAAAAACATCCAACTTACAAAACTCATCTTTTATTCGGTCTAATTCCTCTATATAGGGAGAAAATTTAATGAAAATAATAATTCAAGCTGGCGGTAAAGGTACAAGGTTGGAAGGTTTAACAAGAAATAAACCTAAATGTTTGGTGCCTGTTAATAATTTACCCATTATTTTCTATGCTTTTCAAAAATTTAAAGATGCAGAATTTACAATTATTGCTGATTATAAAACAGATGTTTTAGAAAAATACCTTAATGCCTTTGGTTTGCAATATAACTTTAAAATTGTTAAGGCAACTAAAAAAGGCACAATTTCAGGAATTAAAGAAGCAATTCAAAACTATAATGATGATGAGCCCCTAATGATTATGTGGTGTGATTTAATCTTATCTGAAGGATTTGAAATTCCTGCGAAAAAAGGTAATTATATTGGCATTTCTAAAGATTTTGAATGTCGTTGGTCATATATAGATGGTGAATTTGCAAAACAGCCTTCAAAAGAAAATGGCGTTGCTGGATTATTTATTTTTGAAAACAAGAAACTTCTTGAAAATATTGAAACTGAAGGTCCCCTTGTTGGTTGGCTTCATAAGCAAAACATTAAGTTTAATAGACTTGACCTGTAT
>JAZNJP010000059.1:0-3917 GCA_045578125.1 Candidatus Gastranaerophilales bacterium
AGTACCTCGTGTGATGCCGGAGTTTCAGAAAACACGCCACAGTCAGTACGATGCAGTTATTGCCAGAATGAAACAGGCGGAGCTGCAATGGTCGCTAAAGACGGGAAAGACTGCGGTTGCGAACCAGATGTTTCAGTGAAATCACCAACATCAATTGAAGTCACACGAAAAGTGCTTGAAAGCCATAACCCAAGAAACATCACGGGCTTTGCAGCTGGTATGGGAAATTTTTACCCAGATGTGCCAGATAGTCATTGGGCAAGCTCAGACATCAATCGCCTAACAGATAAATGCGTACTTTATGGTTATCCAAACGGTTTATTTAAACCAAATAAAGATGTAACAAGAGCTGAGATGGCGCAAGCAATTGTAAAAGGTTATAATCTAGAAGGCACACAGATGACACCTGAAGGAAACTTCTCAGACGTCCCAAGAGGACACTGGGCATATGAAGCAATAAATAAAGGTGCAAGTGCTGATTTTCTTGAAGGTATGAGTTGTGATAAATTTAATCCAAACGGTAAAATTTCAATAGCTCAAGCGCTAACAATAGTTTCAAAGGGCATAAATTGCCCAATGGACGAGTGCAAAGCGAACGAAATTTTATCTAAATATAAAGATGGACACTTAGTTCCTGCATGGGCAAAAATTTCAGTTGCAAAAGCACTAGATAATGGCGCATTAAGTGATATAAATTCTTGCTATATTCACCCAAACAAAGAAGCGACACGAGCTCAAATTGCAACAATGTTACAAAACATAAGAGTAGCAGGTGGCTACGATACAGAGAATCAAGTAGCATCATCTGAAGTTAAAAAAACTTATGTCGAAAAAGAACAAAAAGTGACAATTCCAACACTTGAACTTAAAATGGGCGACATTATCAACTCAAAAAACGCGAACGTTGGCGAAAGATTTGGCGCAACAACTTTGAACACTATTGTGATTGACGGCGTAACATTCGAGAAAGGCTCAAAGGTTTATGGTAAAGTTGTTGAAGTCATAAGACCAACTAAAAACTCAAAAGGTGCAATCAGACTTTCATTCAACCAAATTGAAGGTTGTGATGGCAAAAAATATGACCTACCAAAACAAATTTTAACCGCAAGGGTAGATAAAAACAAAGATGTAAATGCTTTTGCAAGAGTAATTCAATGGCCATTCACTTGGACTGGTTCAATGCTAGGCAACGTTGGCCGTGCCGCAGGTGGCATAGTTGTAGGACTTGCAAACGCAACTGAAAATTTACTTGATAGCACGGGTACTGGTTCTGCAGAACTTCTCACAGGGCAGTTCAGAGCATCGGGCAGAAGTTATGCTAACGCAGGAAAAGCGCTTGTTATGGCACCAATTGACGTAACAAGAACAGCATTCTCTGGCACAATGGGATTATTCCAAACAACAGTTGATGAAGTTGCATACTTGGTTGACCCATCTGGCATGAAAGTTTCACAAGTAAATCCAAACCAAAAAGTTACAATTGCATTTGGTAAATAAAATAAAAGCGACCTTCGGGTCGCTTTTATTTTGGAAAAACCATGTAACGAATTGTAAATTTTAACCGATTTTTCATAAAGTTTAACCTAAAAAAACCGATAAACATAACACAAGGATACGAAGGATTTAAGGAAGACAATAATGATTACGGTTGGTGCGAAACAAGCAGTTTCTTATGCAAACAGAATTAATGAAATAACTTCACAAAAAGCGCAAGCAATGTTGAGATTATCAACTGGTTATAAAGTGACAAGCGCCGCTGATGACGCTGGAAACTACCAAACAATAATGGATTCAACTTGCGAATTAAAGGGTTTAGAAGTTGCAAACAAAAATACACAAGCCGCAGTTGAAATTGGCTATATTGCAGACGATGCGCTAAATTCAATTTTGGATTCAGCTTATGTTGTTATGGATATCGCAAATCAAGCATTAAGCGCGGATGAAAAAGAAAGAGCTGTTTTGCAAGAAAGAGCAAACGCAATTATTTCTCAAATGAACACAATCAAAAATGACACAAAATATAACGATAACGCAATTTTTACAGAAAATGGTATAACTTTCCAAGTTGGTTATGAAAGTGATGAAAATTCAAAAGTAACAGTGGATACATCTTTGTCATCTAGTGAAATTGGCATCGACCTTGAAACATACGAAGTTGATTTTACCGACGAAGCAAAAATTCAAGAAACAATGCAACAAATGGAAGATTTGGGCTATAGCTTATCAAACAAAATTTCAGAAATTGCATCTAAAGGCGCTGTTTTGAAAGATAGAATCGCTGTTCAAGAATATACATATTCAAAAGTTGCAGATGCTAGAGCCTCAAAAATAGAAACAAATGTAGCACAAGAACTTTTAAACTATGTTAAGTTAGGTATTTCTGAAAGCGCAACAAATGCATTGTTGCAATCTGCAAGTCAATTGAATGGTCAGTTAGTAACAAGAATTATCGGTTTCTAATTTATTCTTCTAACCATTTTTTGAAGAAAGAAATTCCGGCATCTGCGCTTTTTTCAGGATGGAATTGAACAGCAGAAACATTCCCAGATTTAACAGAAGAGCAAAAATCTATATAATATTCCGTTTTTGATGAAATAATTTTTTCGTCATCTGGCACAACATAATAAGAATTAACAAAATAGAAATAATCATCCGTAAGTGCTGAATTATCTTGCACTACGGATATTTTATTCCAACCAACCTGAGGGATATTTCCTAAAGTGAATTTTTTTACTTTACCTGAAAAAATTGAAAGTCCAGATACACCCTCAGCTTCTTCGCTTTCATCAAACAAAACTTGCAAACCAAGGCAAATCCCAAGAAAATGTTTACCGGATAAGATTGCATTTTTAATAACCTTATCAAGCCCAGTCTCACTTAATTTTTCCATACATTGCGCAAAATGGCCCTGCCCTGGAAAAATTATTTTATCAGCGCCAAGGAGAACTTCTGGGTCGTTTGTTAAAATTGGCTCAGCACCAAGTATCTCAAGAATATTTTTTATACTCTTTACATTACCTGCGCCATAATCAATAATTGCAATTTTTGGATTACTTTTCAAAAGTATGCCCATCCGCTTTCATTCTTGCTATAACTTCTGCAAGGTCACTTTCTGAGGCTACAATACTTAACCTCACATAACCTTTGCCAAACTTACCAAAAGCAGTTCCAGGAACAATCATGAGCCCTGATTTTTCTAATAAATCTGCGCAGAATTCTTCATCAGATGAGTAACGCGCTGGTGTTTCAATCCAGAGATAGAATGTTGTTTTTGGCATATCAACATTTTTCCAGCCTAAATCATTTAAACCCTTGATAAAGTTTTCAAGTTTAACCTTAATTTTTGCGTTTGCGTTTCTAATATATTCTTCGCCTTCTTCTGAAGTTAAAATTTTAGCACCTGCATGTTGTATTGCTCTAAATATGCCTGTATCTAAACTTGATTTCAATTTACCAAAAGCTTTGATTGCCTGAGGATTACCACAAACCCAGCCCAAACGCCAGCCAGTCATCGCAAATGGTTTAGAAAATGAATGAAATTCAACCGCAACATCTTTTGCGCCAGCACATTCTAAAATTGAATGTGGCTTGTGTTCTTCGTCAAAATAAATATCACAGTATGCGTTATCATACATTAAAAGAACATCATGTTTTTTACAAAAATCAACCATCGATTGCATATATTCAAATGTGCAAGTAACGCCAAGCGGATTGTTTGGATAGTTTGCAATAATGGCTTTGACTTTTGAAAAATCATTTCCTTCTGCAATAAATTTTTCATAAACAGCTTCCAAGTCTGGCATATAGTTATCTTCTTTTGTCATTGGAATGCTATACGCGCGAGCGCCTGAAACTTTAATCATTTCGCCATATGAAGCATAGCCTGGATCTGGAATCCAGATAATATCTTTTTCTTC
>JAZNJP010000060.1:0-5402 GCA_045578125.1 Candidatus Gastranaerophilales bacterium
AAGACAACTCCTTGGCTCACAGAACGACATGGCTACGATCCGACTTAACATTTCAAACACCATCTGAAGCAAGGCCAGATAAAGGAGGCGGCGGACACGGACCAAAACCACCATCACATTCTCACCACATAAAAAAACCACCAAGACACCACCACTCGCCACATATGCGAATACACTACAATTACTCAAGACCTTGTCAGGCACATTATAGATACAATTGTTATGATTGTTGTCATAGGTCACACCAAAGAGGAATATTTGGAAGTGGAATAGGTTTTACAATATTCTTATAAAAAGGTAAGATAAAATAAAAAACAGGTAAAAAAATGGAAAACATCTCAGAAATTTTAAAAGAAGCAAAACCGCTATACATTAAAAGAAAAAAAGAACAAGCAACCGCCAGATACATTTTGAGTGTTATGTTTACGGCGTTTCTTGTCGGAAGTTTTACTATCGGTACAAGCGCATATAATGAGCAAATCGCAAGCGCAAACTATGAAATTTCAATCATAGAAGAAATGGGTTTACCTGTTGATGAATATGGACTCTTATCATTTGAACAATAATCAGGCGGAAGTAAGTTGAAAACAATAATAGAAGAAAACAAGTACAAAATAAGAACAATAATTCAATATATGACAGGCCACCAAAGCGAAGATATAGAGCAAGAAATTTATATCAAGATTTGGAAAAACCTCGAAAAATATCAAGCTGGGACAAACTTCGCCGCTTGGGTTAAAACGCTCGCATCAAATGTTTGCAAAGACTTCTTAAAATCAAAGGCTTATAAAACAGATTCTCTCAAAACAGACGATGAAAACGCATTAGACAATATAAAGGATAAAAACAACCCGCAAAAAATCTTAGACTCAAAAATGAGGCAAAAAATAATTTTAAAAGCAGTCGACTCGCTTCCAAAAAAAATGAAAGATGTAATTTATCTTTATGAATTTGAAGAAAAAAGTTATACGGAAATTTCTAAAAAATTAAATATTCCAGAAGGAACAGTTAAATCAAGATTAAATAACGCGCGAAAAATTCTTGCAAATGTATTAGAAAAAATATTATAGGAGAAAAATTATGAATAAAAAATTACTAAGTATAGCACTAGGGCTTATTATGACTACAGCATGCGCAACTTCAGCATTCGCTTATGAAGACAATTTTAAACCAAAATGCAAACAACCACCTTGCAAAATGATGAAATACAATCCACATCATAAAAAAATTATGCACAAAAAAATGATTCAAGAACAAAAGAAACTCGATGAAATTCTTAAACTCACACCAGAGCAAAAAGATAAACTAGATAAAAACAAAGAACAATCAAAAGCAAAAATGAAACCAATTATGCAAAAAATGTCTAAGAAAAAATATCAGCTAGAACAAGTTATGCTGTCTGACGCAAGCAAAGAAACCAAAAAGAAAAAAGCAATTAAAATTAAAAAAGAAATGCGCGAATTAAAAATTCAAGCAGACACAATCAGAAAAGATGATTTCAAATATTTTATATCAATTCTAGATGAAAACCAAAAAGCTGATTTTGATAAATATATGAAAGAAAAGAAAGAACAAAGAAAGGCAAAATTCCAAAAGCCATGCAAAAAACATAAACCAATGCCATTACCATTAAAAAATACAGAAAAATAGTCCAATCACAAATGCTCTCCAAACAGGAGGGCATTTTTTTAATTACATTTCTTTGATTATCTGCATAAGAAGATGAATTGTTGCCATGTGGCAGTCCTGAACAATTTGCATATCAAAAGACGGAACAAGAATCGTGTGTTGCGCCATTTTTATTAATTCGCCACCATTAAAGCCTGTCAATGCAACAGTGGTTGCACCTTCTTTGTTCGCATATTCAACTGCTTGAAGCACATTATTTGAATTTCCACTGCCAGAAATCGCAACAACTACATCATCTTTTTCTAAGAAATTTTTTAATTGTTCGATAAAAATTAAGCTATAATCCATATCGTTTGAATACGCGGTAATAGTTGCAATATTATCAGACAATGAAATAATCTTAAATCTTTTATTTGAGGCAACAGCAATATCTTTCACAAAATCGCAAGCAAAGTGAGATGCAATTGAAGTCGAACCACCATTTCCAAGAACATAAATTGTATTTTTACCTTCAGTGCTTGAGATGATTTCAGCAAATTTTAAAATATCATCTTTGCTGATTTTATCTATAGTATTTTTTAAATTTGAAAAATAATCCTCTATACGAGATTTCATAAATTCTCCTTTGCCTCATTTTACATTTTATTCAAAACCAGTGTCAAGAAAATTGCATTCTAGGCTTTATAATGTAAAATAAAAATTCACAAACTAACTTGGTGAGGAAAATGAAAAAAATTTTTATATTACTAATTCTGCATTTTTACTTAATTATTCCAGCCCTAGCACAAGACGAAAACACCGTGCCGACAAAATTCGAATTATATATTCAAAAACAAGTTGAATATATGGATTTATCTGGTTTTATTCAAGCAACAATTGAAAATGATACAGAGCATATACAAAAACTTTTTGATAACGGCTTAAATCCTGACGGCACAATTGGAGGGGTGGCGCACATTTTTTATCCAATATATTTAAACAAGCCACAAGTACTTGAATTAGTGCTCAAAAACAAAGCAAATCCAAATAAAACATGTCTCAGGGAATCCGCCCTGCATTTCTGCATATATCTCAAGAGAAAAACATGTCTAGAGACGTTAATAAAATACGGAGCAGATGTAAATAAAAAATGCTTAGGCAAAAGTGCGCTCGATTACGCTATAAGCAAAAAAGACTACGAAACAGCGCTATATTTACTCAAGCAAGGTGCACTACCTTCAAGATACACATACAGAAAAGCAAAAAAAGCAGAGAACATAGAACTAAAAAAATACCTAGGGATGAATGTAAATTAATTGTTACATAAATAGCAATTTTTAATATTCAGGAGTTTTACAGATTTAGTTAGTAGAAGTGAGGCAAAACAACATGCAAATCAACGGAATAGGCTTAACCTTTAAAGGAAGCGGGCAATACAAAGCTTCAACTGCCAGATATAGAAACAATGCAACTGGCACAAAAGGTTACATGGTAGGAAGTTATGGCAAAGACCAATATGCGAAAGCAAAAGCTGCATATAACAGCCCCAAGACCACTGTTTATCCACTTGCTGGAAGCAGAAACTCAACAATTGCTGGAACAAGAAAAGGTTCAGCGCCTAAAAACGCAGGTGGCGGAAAGGGAAATAGCCAAACATCGGTTGTTGAAGTAACAAGCCAATTACCACAAATTATGAAAAGAAATCCAAATGCGGATATTTGGACCAAATTTGTTGCAATCTTCACGGCGATGACACTTCTAATTAACAGCATTCCATACAGACCAGGAAGAAAACCAGAAGATGTGGAACCTGAAAAACCTGTAACAATTGTTGATACGGTTCCTGACACACCTGACGCACCAGAAATTCCTGTTATTGTACCTGATACACCAGACAAACCAGATGTACCTAACATAGTGGATACTCCAGATACTCCAGATACTCCAGATACTCCAGATACACCTGATACTCCTGATACTCCTGATACTCCGGATACTCCAGATACACCTGATACTCCTGATACTCCAGATACTCCGGATACTCCAGATACTCCTGATACTCCTGATACTCCGGATACTCCGGATACTCCAGATACTCCTGATACTCCAGATACTCCAGATACACCTGATACTCCGGATACGCCTGACAAACCAGATACACCGGACGATCCAGATACTCCTGACAAACCAGACACTCCAGATGATCCAGATACTCCTGATACTCCTGACAAACCTGAACCTCCAGGACCAGGACCAGGACCAGGACCAGGGCCAGGGCCAGGGCCAGGGCCAAGTGATGATGACCACAAGGTTGACCCAGACCCAACAGTAAACACACCTGATGAAAACGACCCAAGTGGCGACGAAGGCGACCCATCAAGACCAGGTACTGTTGACCCAAGACCAGGGGAAGACCAAAATATAGATCCAAAACCACCTGAAGATATTGACCCAGGTACAACACCAGGAACAACGCAACCTGACCCAAGTGATGATGATAAACAACATGACACAGATGACAAAGACCCAGGTAATAATAACATACAAACTCCTGATGACTTTGGCGGAAAAGGTGGCAACGTAGGTGGTGACGATAATGATGATGTTCCCCCAAGCGTAAGCCCAGATGGAACAAATCCTGATGATTCTCAAAACGATACAGATGTAGATGTTCGCCCAGGAACAGGCAACCAAGGTGGCTCTGACACAGGCTCAGATAACAACACTGGAAACCAAGGTGGAAACACTGGTTCAGATAACCAAGGTGGAAACACTGGTTCTGATAACCAAGGCGGTAACACTGGTTCAGATAGCCAAGGTGGAAACACTGGCAACACCCCAAATAGCGACAATATCCAAAGCCCAGATAACTTTGGTGGCAACTCAGGCTCAGATAACAACTCAAGCTCAAACAACCAAGGTGGTTCATCTAACCAAGGCTCAAGTTCTGATTCTAGCTCATCTGATAACTCAAGCTCAAACACTGGGTCTAACACAGGCTCAAACACTGGCTCATCAAGCAACCAAGGTGGAAGCCAAGGCCCAACACAAAGACCAAACAACAACAACATACAATCAGAAGACAACTTCTAATAAAAAACATGTGATACCCTCTTTTAAGGAGGGTATCACTGTATCTAAAAATAAAAAATGCAAATTTTAAAATATTTGTTTACAAAAATAAATATTTTGTAATATAATCATTATTGTAGATAAAATTAATAAGGAATTTTTTTAATGACGGAAGAAATGCAACAAGAGGCAGAAGATTTTAAACAACGTATTTTGGTTGTAGATGATGAAGCCAGTATCAGAAGAATCCTTGAAACAAGATTAAAAATGGCAGGCTATGAAGTTGCAACCGCAGCTGATGGTGAAGAAGCTATTGAACAATACAATAACGCCAATCCGGATTTAGTAATCCTAGATGTAATGATGCCAAAAATGGATGGTTATGGCGTAACTCGTGAAATCAGAAGAACATCAGATGTTCCAATTATCATTCTTACTGCTCTTGGTGATGTTTCTGAAAGAATTACAGGTCTTGAACTTGGCGCAGATGACTATGTTATCAAGCCATTCAGCCCTAAAGAACTTGAAGCTCGCGTTAAAGCAGTTCTTAGAAGAACAAACGCAAAAGATGTTGTTTCACCAACAGGAAAACCTGCGAAAAATGTAATCACAACAGGTCAAATCAAAATTGATACAGCAAGAAGACAGGTTTACAAGAAAAACGAAAGAATCCGCTTAACTGGAATGGAATTCAGCCAAGTCGGAGGCCAAGCGGTCTTAGG
>JAZNJP010000061.1:0-6082 GCA_045578125.1 Candidatus Gastranaerophilales bacterium
CAAAAGGATAGGATTCAACCTGCAGAAGATATCTTCGCAATGTTTCACTTGATGAGCAAGCTTCACCTAAAGAAAAAATTAAATCGAATTTTCTTAACTTCATTATCCCACACCCTGCTTAAAGTTCAAAAATCTTAACCGCACGACTAAGTATCCCCAAGCATTTTGAAATTGCAATGCCATAGTTTGTAATTGGAACACCTAATTTGTTGCAAATTTTAATCCTGTTTAAAATTTCTTTTCTGTTTGCCATACAAGCACCACAGTGAACAACTAAACTATATGTTGAAACATCAGGGAAATCACACCCAGAAAAATGTTCAAAAATAAGCTCTTTGCCTGTGTATTTTTTAATTAAATTTGGAATTTTAACACGTCCTATATCATCATCTGTGGCATGATGAGTACAACTTTCAAGAATTAAAATTTTGTCTCCATTTTGAAGATTATCAATTTTATCTGCGCTTGAAACAAATTCTTTAATATCACCTTTTAAATTCGCAAATAAACATGAAAAAGATGTGAGCATTATGTCTTGCGGAATTATTTTCTCAACTTCAGAAAATACTTGAGAATCAACAATCACAAGACGAGGCTCTACTTTTAAATTTTTAATTGCGAAATCAAGTTCATCGACACCAACACAAGTTGCGATACAACCTCTATCAAGCAAATCTCTCAAAATTTGCACCTGTGGGAGTATTAATCTTCCCTTTGGCGCTGCTTTATCAATTGGGATAACAAGAAAAACAACGTCGCCTTTTTTGATACAAGAAGGCAGAGATGATATATGTGTACTATATTTTTCACCTAAAATATTTTTAATTTCAGATTTTAGTAGGTTTAAAAATTCATCTCTCGTTGTATTTTTTGCGCTTATTAATATACATGAATTAAAGTGTTTTTTTGCTTCTTCTAATTTTTCTTCGGAAATTTTGACTTCATCTTGTTTGTTCACAATTAAAACCGAAGGAATCTTAAATTCTTTTATCAATTCTAAAAATTTCAAATCAGTTTCATCTAAACCATCATTATCACAAACAAATAAAGCAATTTCAGCCTCTTGAAGAGATTTTTTTGTTTTTTCAACACGCAACTTACCAAGAGCATCTACATCATCAAACCCAGCAGAATCTACAAGAGAAATTGCTCCAAAGGGTTCGAGCTCCATTGCCTTTCTGACACTATCTGTAGTTGTACCTTTGATTTCAGAAACAATCGATAATTCGCTGCCTAAAATAAGATTAAAAATTGTAGATTTACCTACATTTCTTTTACCATAAATTGTTATATTAAGCCTATTTCCCCTTGTTTCGCGCAAAGTGCCTATTTCCTTATTTAAAGATAGTATGATATAATAATAACATAAATTATATTGGAGAAAGATATGACAAGAATTTTAGTTTCAATGCCAGACGATTTTTTAAAGTCGATTGATAAAATTGCAAATATAGAGCAAAGAACAAGAAGCGAACTCATAAGAGAAGCTCTAAGAAGTTATATGAGGCGAACAGGAGCGCAAAACACCGAAAAATCAGAGCGAAATGCCGATTTATTAGAAAATTTATTACAATAATTTAAGAAAATGCTCAAAAAAGAGCATTTTTTTTATTTACAGGTTTTGTATATGCATACAATTTAAAAACCTCATGAAATTAAACGGCGCCCACAATTTAATAAATGGAATCAATTTGAAAAAAACTGCGAAAGCTCTTTCGTGGTTTAAAAATCCTGCAAACATAGTGCCAATTGCTGCAATTGAAGGTGCAGTTATTGTTGGCAGAAGTTATAGAGGCTTCAAAAGAGGCGGGAAAGACGAACTTCGTGAAAGAATCTTTGAAGAAACTGCGTGCGGTTTATTTTGGTTATTTGGCGCAGATTTGTTGCGCAGAGGCATAAATAAAGTTGGCGAAAAAGTTTTAGGCAACAAAATTGGCAACTTAAACGTTGATATCGGATTTGATGAATTAAGAAACCCATTTGGCACAATAAGCAAATCCTTACAAAAAACAACTGGGATTTTTAAAGTTGCAAGCACAATAGGTGCTGTTCTTGCAACAACCACATTTGTTGGTTTCGGGCTTCCAAAAATAAAACAAAAAATTAGCGATATCGCTCGTGGAAAAAATGGTAAACATACCTCCCAAGCCAAGAAAAATTCAAAAGAAACGCAAAATAACACTGCGCAAAGCAACAAAGTGATATCTGATAAAATAAACACCGATAAGGATGTAAAAGAAATAGAGAAAAACCTTTCTTTTAAAGGCGACGTCTTGAGCAAAATGCTTCTTCTGACACATAATATTGACAATAACAGCGCAGTAAGATTGCTTTCAACTGATGCTGGTATCCTTACAGGAAGAGCAATGAGCGCAAGAAATCCAGACGAAGCTCGTGAATATTTATTCAGAGACACAACAAGTAGCTATTTTTATACATTCGCAACTGGCAATATTATAATGCTTTTAAATGCCTTGACCAAAAACAAAAACATTCACCCCAACGCACTTGTTGAACTTTGTGATGAATTAAAGAAAAAAATGCCAGAAAATATGTCTTTAGAAGATTTTGCAAAAGCAACATTCAAAAAAGATGGCATTGCAAAAAAACTCGAAAATATACCTTTCGACAAGAAAAATATTGTTGAATTAGACAAATTGAAAGATATTCTATCTCCTGAAGAATTTGCAAAAGCAACTAAACTTTCCCAATTGCAACCACAAAAAGACGGTAAATCTCTTCTTACAAAATTACAAGTAGAAGATATTTTCTCTTCTTCTTGGTTTAGCGATCCTGAATTTTTAAGCAGAACAACAAAGAGCGCTACTTGGGGCAAATCTGAAAATCCTGAAAAATTTGTTTCAAGAAAACAAATTGATAAAGCAAGAACTGTTTTAGATGGTTTTGCAGAAAGCGTTTATAAAAATATCAAAAAGAAAAAAGATACAATAAGTTATCAAGATATCGAAAACTTTGCTAAGAAAAATGTGATAAATTCATCTGCGTTTTTTGCAATAGGTACTGCGATTTCAATTTTTGCACTTGCGTGGGCAATTCCAAAAATGCAGACTGAATTAACCGCAAGAAGAACAGGTAAAAATGAAAATCCAGCTTTTGCTCAAAGAGATGAAGAACCAGCTAAAGCATAATTTGGCAATTTGTTTTAGTTATTTTGTTAATGTTAAACTATTCCCACTCTTCTCTCATCTGTGCTTGGATTTTATAATGTTCCATGGTTTTGTTTAATATCTCTAGGTTTAATATTCCAGAAATAAAAGCAAATGCTACTGCACTAGTTCTTCCTTTAACTTTTAGTCTTCTAAATATTTCTTCTAGTGTTTTCTTAACTGTGCTTTCTGAAATATATAATATTTTACTTATCTTACTATTGCTAAAACCATAAGCACAAAGAGTTAAGCATTCTAATTGTCTTTTGGTGAGTAGTTTAATGCTTTTCTTATTTGCAAAGTATAGTTCTTTACTTAATTCTTTGTCATTATTTATCTCTATTCCATTTTCAAATGGGGTTTTAAAATCAAGTTTTTCCATTGCTCTAACCTTCATACTTCCTTATTACTTACCTGCTACAAGAAATATGATAGACACATTTTTATAAAAAATATATTACCCACCTCGGCTATTTTTAACGTATACATGTATAAATTTAAAGAACATTTTATACACCCATATCTGACGCGCAAGTGAATTAATATGAAAATGTCAGATTTAAAGGAGCAAATATGAAAAAGAGATTTTTAGACAAACCAAGAACAGACGAAGAACTTAAAAAAGAATCCGAAAGGGTTTTTAATTACGACCCAACTGATGAAGAAGTTGCAGCAAAATACGATGAAAATTTCGAAGAAGAACTTTACCAAGAATTAATGGAAAAGCTGAATAATAAAAATTAAACAGCTTATCCAAAAACTAATTTTCAGCTTGGAGCAAATGCTGCGCAAGTGGCGCTTCTGCACAACCATTTAATTGTTTGAATGTTTTAGCAAGGTTATTAGCTGCGGCATTTAATTCATCGCTCCACACAAAATTATCCAAAACAAATTTTTCACCTTTAGAGAAATCTTTGCTCAATTGAACATCAATAATTTCTTCAAGCATTTTTTGCGCTGTTGGAATCATTTTATCTAAATCAACATCTAAAACGCCGTCTTTTGAAATTTTTATAGCGCCTTCTTTAATGAAATAATTACATTGCATAACGCTTCTAACTCTGTGTGCTTGAGAAAGTGTTGGTTTTGCTTTTAAAATATTATCGAGTGCAAATGTCACAAGAATTTGTTTTTTCTGTTCCTCAGTGTACATACCTTCCTTGCAAAGCAAGTCAAGCATTGCAATTGATGCCATATCTGCTTTATTTTCTTCAATAATTGATTTATATTTTCCAAGCGCTTCTCTGCCTTCGTTTGGCCCGAGTGAATGAGCGTTTTCATGACCTACTACAAACCAATGGTGCGCTTCTTGATTATAGTATTTGTGCAATTCTGGATTTAGGAGAGCATTTAATTTTTCTTGCTGTTTTTTGAGCGCATCAGGGCTGCTTGATGTGCGGATTTGTCTATGGTAAACATTTCTTCTTCCGCCATCTAAGTGTTTAATTGAATATTTATCGCCATTTGGAAGATTTTGTGCAACAAAAAAACCAGCTCTGTAAGCGCTTGCCATACCAGTTAGCGAAACAAGGTCAACATCAACCATTGTTTGTTTCGGGTCTTGAGTGGTTGAAAAACTTTGCTCATATTTTTCTTTGTGTGGCATCATCTGTGCCATTTTTGGCAAGTATTTTTTAATTTTTAAGATATCTTCTGTCCCTTTTTGGTTCACAATTCCAACTCTGCCACCAAGAGAATCTTTTGGGGTAACCACAATATTGTGTTTTTCAAGCAAACCTTTTAATTTTTCATTTTCAAACACAGTGCCTGTCATCTCGTCATCATAATTTTCTCTTGAGATTGTAAATTCTAAAGGGGTATCTTGCAAAGTTGCCCATTTTTTATCCGCAAGCCCGTCAAGCATCGGGTTAGCTTCTCTGAGAGCATTCGCTTGCAAGATTAAATATTCATTAAAGTCTTCGTTTGTTGAAGTTGAAGCCGCGAGCTCTAGTTCATCTGCCATAAAATTAAATTCGTCTTTGAATTTATCAACATAATCAATAGCTTTTAATTTATTTCCATCTCGTACCACAACACTTCTTTGATTTAAAATTTTTGAAACTTCTTCAACTTCACCGTCTTCAAGCATTTTAATTAAAATTTCTTGAAACTCATCCGGTTTCAAATCTTCCGGATAAAAGCCTTTGCCTTTTAGTTCGTGCACATCGCGAGCAAGTTCAATATGATTTGCATTATTATCAATTGAGCAAACACCATTTTGTGCGTTAAACAAAAATTTTGTTAATTTTGCATCTTCGTTGCCTTTTTGAATTTCGTTATCCAAAAATTCAGCGAAAGCCAAATTGTGAGGATTATCAAGTTGTTTGTAAACACTATTTAGCACATTTGCTGCACGAACAAGATGCTGAAGAGCCTTTTTGTCGCCTTCTTCAAGGTTTTGATACTCCTTGCTTTCAAGGTCTAAATATTTTTTAGTTGTTAAATAGTCAGGATTTGTTCGCATTAAAAGCTCATCATGTGAAAGCCCAAGTTCAAATTTTGATTTTTGAACACCAGATTTTCCAAGAAAAGCAAGTGCTTCAAGAGCAGATGTGTTTTTTGTGCTATTTTCAGAATTAGTTGAAAAAGATTTTTTTTGCATTTTTTGAACACCATTAAAATGTTTAACTGATTGAATTTTATTTATTTTCAAAGCCTTACCCTCGTTTTTTTTAATATAAAACTTTGAAATAATTTTTTTTGCGCTTTGAATTATAAATATTTTACAATATTATCTAAAGAGTTGAAAGTAGGTATTGTAAAAATCAAAACTGCAACCCCAAACTTTCAATTGTACATAACATAATGCGCACAGTAAATAGCCGAGGTGGGTAATATATTTTTTATAAAAATGTGTCTATCATATTTCTTGTAGCAGGTAAGTAATAAGGAAGTATGAAGGTTAGAGCAATGGA
>JAZNJP010000062.1:0-7719 GCA_045578125.1 Candidatus Gastranaerophilales bacterium
TAAAATTTCTAATTAATTATAGCTTAGCTTCAAGCGCTTCTTTTTGAGATATGGTTATAATTTCATTTAGCTTAGCGAAATTATTATTAAATTCTGGTGTTCCGCCAAGCAATAAATATAATTTAACCAATGTTGAAAATTCTTCTTTATTAATTGTGCGCTCATTCAAGCGAGCATCTTTATAGGTTTTGTTAATAGAATACTTGATTTCATTATTTTCTATTTTTGCTCCAATAACACCTTTCCTCATTAATGCGCCAAACTCGGCAATAAATTCTGCGCTATCAGTTGTGGCATAATCCGAAATTTTATTTGCAATTAGATTTTCAATATTTTTATCTGCAAAAAATATTTTACCATTCATTGGTGAAATTTTTCCTTTTAAAATTTGTCCATCTATATCAGAAAAAATTTTATTACCATACAATAAAGCGTTTCCTGCACGACTTTGCCCGCACCTTAAACCAGAAACATAATCTTTCATATGTTGAAGCTCATGGCAAAGCGCAATATCAAAAAATTCCATATCAGAAACAGGCAAAATTGCAATTTTATTCATATGCCCAAATTCCCCACTTGTATTAAACGGCATAAATGAAGTAAGAAAAATCTTTTTAGGTATTTCTTGTATTGGTTGCGTCTTTAGGGTATCAATTAGCCTGAGGATATATTTCGTATCCATATTACTATCTACTAGGAGTTTTGTTTTAGGAAATTTGGTTTCAAAATCGCAAATTGTAGATATGAGCTCATCGCTTTTTTCGCCATACACAAGCTTGTTTAAGGCATCAAAATCTTCATCAAGCAAATTTTGTGCAGATTCAAGGCGAAGCAAAACATTTACCAAACTTTCAACGCCAAACTTTGTGTCGAAAAGCGAAATAAACTCAGGGCTTTTAACATCTAAATTAAATTCTGCTTTATCTCTTATGTATGTTAATTTTTCCAAACAACCATCTTTAAAAGAAAATGCAAGCTCTAATGGCTTCTTGGAAGAACTCAAGTAGGCAGCTTTTTCAATCTTGCCTTTTTTATCATATGAATATTCGCACTGGATTTTACTATCCCTTTTTTCAATTACGTGAGTTGTAATTTTACCGTTTTTATTTTTCACAATAAAGTCAGTATCTTTTGCATTTTTAATATTATC
Source organism: Candidatus Gastranaerophilales bacterium (assembly GCA_045578125.1). GTDB lineage: Bacteria > Cyanobacteriota > Vampirovibrionia > Gastranaerophilales > Gastranaerophilaceae > RGIG1918. Next base: position 1,151 of record JAZNJP010000062.1, read on the forward strand.
ATCAAGATATTCTGAAACACTTTCTGACACATTTTGGAGTGCGATTTTAACAAGAATCTCTTCTGGTTTTTGCTTTTTTACGCCTTGTTTAATTTCTGAAAATTTGGAAGTGCGTTTAAATGCGGTGTTCAAGATTTTCATATCAATTTTAGCATCAATTGCATTGTTTAAAATGTCAAAAATTTCAATATTTCTTGCCACATCATCTGCAAAAATAAGATTAAAACCTTTGGCTTTTAGCGCCATTGCTCTTTCGTATTCATCATCTTCAAGATTAGCTACGTCATAAGAAGAAACAAACCCGCAATCTTCCTTGAGTAATTTTGTTAATCGTTCAAATTTCTTATCTTCAAGATTAACTGCTTTGTCTGTCATATATTCAGGGTTATACTCACTAAAGATTTTTATATATCTATCTAGCTGTTTATTATCGTAATCAGTAACTTTTAATGCATATTCTGGAGATACTGATTTTTCTCGCAAATACTTATAAATTCTATCTTGTCTTTTGTCAAGTTTAGAATATTGAAAAGCAAGCTGAGCCTTATTTTCTTGGTTTTGATAAAAATCAGCAAAACGATTAAATTCATCGTCTTGAAGTAAAATTGCTTTATAATAATTTTTCACTCCAATATTTTTAAATTTTGACAAAATTGCTCTTTTTTGAGCAAACGACATTTTGTTGCACTTAACCTCTTTGCAACCTTCACCCCTGAAAAACATTTTCGATTTTACATATTGAGGTTTTGCATTTAAAACGCCAAATTTTGCAATTTTTTGAATTCGCATAACAAATAAAAACTTGTAAAAATATTTTTTAACAAACATTATTTCAGCAAGCTAATTACAAAATTAACAATACTTAACAATGGTTACAAAATGCTAAAGTTTTGACCGTTTTAACCGAATAAACAATTACTAACAAGGAAATTGTGTGTATGTTCGGAAGCATTTGGAACGGAATTAAAAATTTTGGCTCAAACGTCATTGAATATGGCGCTGATTTTGTCATGGGCAAAGTTGAAAATATAAAAAACATAGCACACACAGCAAAAGATTTTCTTGTAGATACAGTTGAAGTTGCAGAATGTGCAATAACTGGCGGAGATGTTGAAGCAGAATGGAAAGATTTATGCAAAAATCTTGGCGATAATGCAAAAGAATTTGCAATAGATTATGGCGCAAATAAACTAAACGACCTTAGTAATCTTGTAGAAATCGGGACAGATGGCATTCAAGATATAACAAACGTGGTAGATGCAGTTTACAAGCCAGGCGAAGATAATTTTCAAGGCTTAGATGGTGCACTGGATACAATATCAACTGTAGAAGACCTTGTAGCTTCAGGGCACGACAACATCGAACCATTAAAAGATTTTTTTGGCAATGTGTATAACGTCATAGGCCCGCAACTAACAAAAGAAAACATTACAGAAGCTATAAATGAAGCTAAAAAGCAAGATGGATTTGGCAATCAAATTAAAACATTTGGTATAGAAATATTGCAAAATACAGCAATCGATGCGGTAAATAATGCCATTCAAACAAAACCAAATAAAACAATTTCCGATGCAGAAATGTCTAACACAAAAGAATTCAATGGCTTAACAAATAAAGATATGTTGCTTTTAAATAACCTATCATACTCTGGTGTTGCAAATATCGAAAACAAAGGCAAAACCTTGGGTGAAGTTTCAAACGAAATAAAAAACAGAGTTAAAAAAATAGGCGAAGAAACAGGTGCACAGAACTTATTTGATGAAAACGGAAACGTAACAGCAGAGGGCATTAAAGCATTAGATACATACAAAGGCGAAACTAAAGGTTTAAAATATAAAATTGGAACTTCAGACTACGAAACTTTTGCAAGCATTGTGAATGATATAGGAAACAAAGAAGAGCTATCTTCTCTTACAATTTTAGATAACACAGATATTCCTGAAAACGGAATTAATGCAACAACTTACGGCAAACTTGACGAAAACGGAAAATTAATAGGAAATGCAACGGTTGTATTCCAAGGAACAATTGGTGATGCTGGTTGGCAAGATAATGCAAAATCTTTAACTCAAACAGATACTACTATGCAAAAAGCAGCTTATGAATATATAGAAAGACAAGAATATATTCTAAAAGACATAAGTCAAAACCCAGAAGATATTCATCTTACAGTGTCAGGACACTCCAAAGGCGGAAATTTGGCAATGTATTCTACAATTGAAAATTCAAAAGAAAAAGACAGCAGTTTAACAATAGATAACTGCTTATCGTTTGACGGTGAGGGTTTCAATAATGAATACGTGGAAGAAAATAGAGATGCCATTGAAAAAAACAAATCAAAAATTACTTCAATTAATGCCTATGTTGACCCAGTAAACTTACTTTTAAATGATATAGCGGGGAAAACGTATTATGTTGGGGTAGATTACACAAGACTTCAAACAGATGAAAATGGCAATGTAGTCATAGACGAACTTAGCGACTTTAAAGATTTTATCTGGGACGCACACAGCACCTCAAGTATGTATAGAGAAATTAATAACAGTGAAAATGGCGAATGGGCACTTTATGATAAATGCGAAATCGCATCTTCAATAGATGATATAAGCAATAACATTGAAGATATGAGAGAACCAATAAAATCATATATCGTAAAATGTCTTGTTAACATATTTGGAGAAGATAAAGAAGTTGAAAAGGCAAAAACGGTAACCCCAATATGCATACTTACTGAATATAATCTTGGAATTGCAAAAACAGAAGAAGGGTACTGCATCTGCGACCAAGAATCAGGTAACATTATTGCAAAATATGATAGCGAAGGAAATCTAATATCGGGCTGTATAGGTCCATACGCAAAAGATTCAGAAGCAGCGCTTGAACAAAAAATAAAAACAAATATTTTAGCAATTGAAAAAGGTCGCAAATAGGACAGCTAAAGCAAAACAAGTAAACTTCATAACCTTTAAGAAGCTAGATATTCACATATTTTGTCCGTTATCCGATAGTTGCAATCTTCTTCATCGTTTAAATATATCGGAGTTGCGTTTGCTTCAAGTATGAAATACTCTCCTTCTTTGGTCCTCTTTATATCAATCGCACTAAAATACAAGTCCAACTCTTTTGTTATTTTGAAACACGCATTTTGAATATCTTGTGGCAGAGTTGTTCTTTTGTGTTTTTTGCCAGTTCCTCTTGAATCTATCTCATCTGATTCAATTTCTACCGCAAAAACCTCTCCGCCAACAACATAAGCCCTAATATCAACTCCTGCTATATATCTCTGAACAGTATATGAAACCTGAGAAATCCTCGAACATATTTCCTCAAAAGCACTATCGTCTGATAACAATTTAGGGCTATCCCAACCTCTTACAGGCTTAAATATAAATTCCTCACCAGTGCCTCTAAGCATAGAAAGCAAATTCAAGTCATTAGTAATAGTTGTATCGGGCAAACTTATCCCTATAGACTGCATTTTTTTCAAATGGAGTGGTTTATAAGTATGCAAACGCGAAGCATCAGGTGTATTTACCCATTTGCAATCCAGCATTCTCAAAAAAGAATTTAAAGAAGATTCATTATTCCAATAATCGGTCTCACTTTCATAAGTAGAAATTTCTGGACGCAAAACACCTTTAAACCACCTATAATAAGCTCCGTTCACTAAAGAAATTTCATGCAAATCTTCTGAGCCATTAAATTTAAAATACCCATCCATAGGAGTTAATGTATTGTATGAAAAAGTCATCCTATTGGGGAAAAGTCTCGTGTCAAACATAATAGGATTACAATTAAAACGAGTAAGATTATTATAAACATGCACTGATTGGTAATCATCTTTTGTACCAATAACAATAACTGATTTCTTTTTCATGAACTTGTCTCCTGTGTTTGCAAAGACAAAAAGCGAAAACTTTAAGGTTCTTTGCTATATCAATATTTTACACAGATGTAACAAAATGTAAAAGACACGATTAAAAAACAAAAGTTTTAGAAGTATTTGCCGTTAAAGAATAGGTATATTATTTTGTGCGAGGTATTAAACTATGACAGGCCCTATTGATAATAATGAAAACGCAATTAAGAAATTATTTGTCAAACATACTTTCGGAAAACTTTTTCCAAAAGATAACGAGAATATACCAAGCACTAAAGAAGGCAAACAAACTGAGCCAGTATTCATTTTTGATGACATCAACAAAGGTGGCATGCAAACAATGAGATATCCTTCTGATGACGGTGGCGAAATCAATATTGGCGAGAAAGACAAAATTGGCGACGGTATGCAAACGATGAGATATCCTTCTGACGACGGTGGCGAAATCAATATTGGTAAAAAAGGAAAAGATGAAGGTATAAAACAAACAATGATGGCACCTTCAGATGACGGTGGCGAAATTAATTTTGCCGAAAATATTTTACAAAAACTCAAAAAACTATTAAATAGCAAATAAGCAAAAAAAGAGGACAACAAAGTCCTCATTTTTTTGGGCTTGGGGGGATTCGAACCCCCGACCAATTGATTAAGAGTCAACTGCTCTACCAGCTGAGCTACAAGCCCTTATAAAATTATCAACTAGATAATAATAAAAAATTAACAAAAATTCAAGAATTGTGTTCAAACATTTTAAAATAATTCACTTTTATGTTATTTACAAAAATTTACACAATTTGCGTTGTTTTCTTGACTTTACCCCTTGTTTCTTCTTAACATGTAGTATCGTGCAATTGAAGAGGTAAAATGATAAGTAATACTTTGCGCAGAAGTTGTTTATCGAAAGAGAGAATGGAAGCGATTGAAAGGTCTAGGTTAAATAAAATGGATATGAATGACATACCACAATACAGACAACAAGATTCAAAAAACACAGATTTAGATGCTTTATATAACAGTATCGAAAGAGGTTTAAAAAGACAACCTGCAAAGAAAACTCCAGCAGTTTATTTGACAATCGGCTTTTTTGCTGGTGCAATCTTTATGTTACTTATGGTAGGAATAATCAGCCTTGGTTCAATGGGGGCAAAAAACACTCGTATTCCTGAAACTTCAACTGTAACAGTTAAACCTGCTGAAGACACTCAAGCCGCAGATTCAGAACCAATGGGTCTTGCTGAAGAAAAATATACAATTAAAGCAGGTGACACTTTAGACAAAATTGCTTTAAGATTTTATGGCAAATATGACAGCAAAAAGATTGAGCAAATCCAAAAAATCAATAACATAACAAATCCTGCCGCAATTCAAATTGGTCAAGTTATTATTATCCCGCTTGCAGGTCAATAGTTAAGGTATTTTAATGAGTTTACTTAAAACAAGAATTATGACTTTGCTTGCCATATTTCTAACGACGGCTGTGCAAGCAGAAGCTACTACTTTGGATAAAAAAATAGACGCGGTTTTTGCACCATTTTCTGACGCATTTTCAAACATTGCATTTACTTCAATAAATATATGCGACGTACAAGTACCAGTTTTGATTTTACTTTTAATTGTTGCAAGCGTTGTTTTCACAACTTATCTTGGTTTTATTAATATTTGGGGCTTTAAATATGCAATTTCGCAACTAACCAAAAACAACACTGGAGACGATAAATGCGGAGAAGTTTCATCACTTCAAGCATTATCCACTGCGCTTTCTGGCACGATTGGTCTTGGAAGTATCGCAGGTGTTGCGATCGCAATTTCTGTTGGCGGGCCAGGAGCAATGTTTTGGATGTTTTGTGGTGCATTTTTTGGTATGGCGTCAAAATTTTGCGAGTGCACGTTAGCTGTTAAATACAGGAGGTTTAATGATGACGGCACAGTTTCAGGCGGGCCAATGTTTTACATTGCACACGGATTAACAAGAAAAGGTATGCGCCCTCTTGGGCAATTCTTGGCTTTATTTTTTGCTCTTATGTGTATTCCTGCTTCACTCGGTGGCGGGAATATGTTGCAAGTAAATCAGGCAACAAATCAAATAATTAACATAACAGGTGGCACAAACAGTTTCTTTTACAGTAATAGCTGGATTTGCGGTTTAATAATTGCAACACTTATTGGGCTCACAATAATTGGTGGAATTAAAAGCATTTCAAAAGTAGCATCAAAAGTTATACCTTTAATGTGTGCATTGTATGTGTTTATGTCTCTATTTATCATATTCACACACTTCACACAAATTCCTGAAGTATTTAACACGGTACTCAGAGAAGCATTTATGCCAAACTCTGTTTCAGGGGGGATAATAGGCTGTATTATTATTGGTATGCGCCGTTCAATTCAGTCTAACGAAGCGGGTGCAGGCTCGGCCCCAATAGCTTACGCAGCATCTAAAACAAAAGAGCCTGTTTCTCAAGGTTTTATTTCGCTTTTAGAACCATTTTTTACAATTCTCGTTTGTTCTATGACGGCTTTTGTTATCATCATCACAAAAGAATACTTGAATTATAATTCCGGAATTACAGGGATTCAACTAACATCAGCCGCATTTAGTGGCTCATTCCCGTATGCACAATATATTTTATCAATAGTTATCATTTTATTTGCACTAACAACAGTAATTTCTTGGGCATACTATGGGCAG
>JAZNJP010000063.1:0-2690 GCA_045578125.1 Candidatus Gastranaerophilales bacterium
GCTTGATTAATTGTAGCAAGCGTTGGGTCTGGTTTTACATCAAAGAAAATTTGGTGGTCAATTCCAATTTCATCAAGAACATCTGTGATGTTGTTTACTGCACCAGAGTTGAACAAGAAACGGTCTGTTACGATGAACGCACGTTTTTTACCTTCAAGTTCTCGAAGCGCAAGGTCAACAGAGCCTCTTTTAAAATAAACTTTCGGTGGAACTTTGAACCATAACATATTTTCTCTCCTTTCGGCTACGGTTTTGTAATTCAATAAGTGCTCTACGCCAACGTTTCCGCTGACAGCATTTCCGCCCCAAGAACCACAGCCAAGTGTGAGTGACGGTTCAAGTTTGAAGTTGTATAAATCTCCAATACCACCTTGCGATGAAGGAGAGTTGATAAGAAGCCTACAAGTTGGAATTTTGCGAGCAAATGCATTAATTCTTTCTTGAGTCCTTTCGTCTGTGTATAAAGCAGCACTGTGACCAGCACCTCCAAGAAGCACAAGTTCATATGCCATATCAATCGCAGTTTCGAAGTTTTCTGCTTTGTATAGCGTTAAAATTGGTGATAATTTTTCATGCGCATAAGGGTCAGATGCATCAACACCTTGTCTTTCGCCAATTAAAACTTTTGATTTTTCAGGAACACTAAAACCAGCAATTTCTGCAATTTTATACGCTGGTTGGCCTACAATAGCTGGGTTAACTGTGCCAGCTTCAGTTAAAATGATTTTTGAAACTTTTTCTGCTTCTTCGCTGTTTAGGATGTATGCGCCCCTGTATTCAAATTCTTTTTTTGTTTTTTCATATATTGAATCGTCAATTATAACCGATTGTTCTGAAGCGCAAATCATGCCGTTATCAAATGTTTTTGACATAAGAATTGAAGACACAGCCATTTTAATATCTGCTGTTTCGTCAATAATAGCTGGAACATTACCAGGGCCAACACCGAGCGCCGGTTTGCCTGAAGAATATGCGGCTTTCACCATTCCAGGGCCACCTGTTGCCAAAATGCAAGCTATGTCTTTGTGGTGCAAAAGTGCGTTTGATAATTCCATTGAAGGAACATCAATCCAGCCAATAATATCTTTTGGAGCACCCGCTTTAATTGCAGCTTCCAAAACAACCTTAGCTGCTTTAATTGTGCAATCTTTGGCTCTTGGGTGTGGCGAGAAAATGATTGCATTTCTTGTTTTCAAGCAAATTAACGCTTTAAAGATTGCAGTTGATGTTGGGTTAGTTGTTGGAATAATTCCTGCTATAACTCCCAATGGTTCTGCAACAACTTTGATTCCGTTTGTTTTGTCATGTTTAATTATTCCGCAAGTTTTTGCGGTTTTGTGTTTATTATAAATATATTCTGCTGCGAAATGGTTTTTTATGATTTTATCTTCAACAATTCCCATTCCCGTGTCTTCAACAGCCATTTTTGCAAGAGGAATACGAACCTTGTCTGCCGCAGTTGCTGCTGCTTTAAAGATTTTATCCACTTGTTCTTGAGTGTATGTTGAAAATTCTTCTTGCGCGCGTTTCACGCGAGCTATAAGGCAATCAAGAGCCTCTAAATTATCAACTATGCCACATATGGTTTCATTGTTTTCCATCCGTGAGTGTTCTCCTTTAATCGTGATTTTTTTCCCTAATTATACAAATTATAATTTATCAATAATTGTTTTGTCAACACTTAATGGCGAAATGTTACATATTTTAACAGGTTTTATGAGTTTTTTATACCAAAATTTATATAATTTTTTTGGTAATTTTCTTTCACATTATTATCCCCTTTTGGCCAATGAAATATTTTTTTAAAGATTTATATTTCCTTATGTATTTTAAGGAGATAATTATGAGATATTTAATTGCAAAACCAGATTCTTTTTTAGCTAATCTTGAAAATGATATTGAAAATGCATTTCAGGGTATATTTTCAAGGGATAGAAAAGCAGACAATTCAGTTTTTATGCCGATTGATTTAAAAGAATTTGAAAATGAATATGAAGTTCAAGCAGAACTTCCAGGTGTTAAAAAAGAAGATGTTGATATTGATATTACAAAAAATCATTTAAGAATTAGTGCAAAAAAAGAATGTGCCAAAGAAGAAAAACATAAAAAATATGCCCGAAGCGAATTTTCTTATGGTTCAACTACAAGAACACTTTATTTTCCAGAAGAAATAAAGGTTTCCGATGCAAGTGCTAAAATGGAACACGGAATTTTAAAAATCACCTTGCCAAAAATTGAGACTGAAGAAAGCAAACATTCAAAACTTAATATCGAATAAAATTTCAAGAGGGCATCTTGCCCTCTTATTTTTTGTGCTAGAATACTTTTATGTTAAAGGGACCTTTTTTAGATAGAAATTTTATTGGCTCTGTTGATGATTTTCAATCATCTTCAGTAGTATTTTTAGGTATGCCGTTTGATGGCACTTGCTCAAATCGTGCTGGTGCTCGTTTTGCGCCACAGCAAATTAGGGTTGAAAGTGTTGGAATTGAAACATATTCGCCAACTTTTGATGCATGCATTGAAGATAAATTTTTGTATGATGCAGGCGATCTTGAATTTCCTTTTGGTAATCCTCAAAGGGCTCTAGATATAATTCAAGAAAATGTTGAACAAATTTATAGCAAAGGTAAAAAAGTTTTAGGCGTTGGTGGTGAGCACTTAGTTACATATGCTACATTTAGTGCAAT
>JAZNJP010000064.1:0-2237 GCA_045578125.1 Candidatus Gastranaerophilales bacterium
ATCAAACCAACCGCATCTTCTTGGCCTGCCTGTTGTTGTTCCAAATTCGCCACCAATAATTCTAATGTTTTCACCAATTTCATCTGTAAGTTCAGTTACAAATGGTCCTTCGCCAACACGAGTTATATAGGCTTTGAAGATGCCAATTGCTTCTTCGATTGCAAGAGGTCCAACGCCAGCACCAATGCCTGCGCCACCTGCGATTGGGTTGGAACTTGTAACGTATGGGTATGTGCCATAGTCAACATCAAGCAGAACTCCTTGAGCACCTTCAAAAAGAATAGTTTTATTTTTTTTGAAATCAAGTAAAAGTTCTTGCCAATTATGACAAACAAAAGGTTCAAAAAGCTCTTTGTAGCTTGCAAGCTCTGTCATAATTTCTTCTTTTGTATATGTTTTTAAACCCCAAAGGTTTTTAAGTTCAAGATTTTTTCTCTCCAAAACAATATCAACTTTTTTGCTCAAAAGTTCTTCGTCAAATAAGTCTTCAATTCTGATACCTTGGCGGGCATATTTGTCTGTGTATGTTGGACCAATTCCTTTTTTTGTTGTGCCAATTTTATTTTTTCCAAATTTTTCTTCTTGTATGCCATCAAGGTCAATATGATATGGCATAGTGATATGCGCTAGGGGGCTTATTTTTAAAGATTTTTCAATTTTTTCTCTAGATAAACCATTTGCTATCATATCTTCTAATTCAGCTTTAAAGCTTTTAGGATACAAAACAACGCCTGCGCCAATAAAGCAAGTTTTTCCTTCATATAAAATACCAGATGGAATAACATGGAATTTATATTTAACACCATCTGCTACAACTGTATGTCCTGCGTTACAACCACCTTGAAATCTAACAATCAAATCAGCTTGTGACGCAAGAATATCTGTAATTTTAGCTTTTCCTTCGTCTCCGAATTGCGCTCCAACTACAACAGTATTTTTCATAATTCATAACTCCCTTATTACTAAACTATTTTAAAATAAAAATTTTTTTAGTAAAATGATTTTATGTTGAAATTATATAATTCGTTATCAAAAAAAGTTGAAGAGTTTACGCCAATTAAAGAAGGCGAAGTTAAAATGTATGTTTGTGGCCCAACCGTGTATGATAAAGCACATTTAGGTCACGCAAGATGTTACATTACTTGGGATATTTTGTATCGTTACCTAAAATTTTTAGGCTACAAAACAACGTATTGCAGAAATGTAACAGATGTTGACGATAAAATTTTAAAAAAGGCAGATGAGGCTGGAGTTGAGCCAGCAGAAATTGCTGAAACTTATTATAAATCTTTCACAGATTCAATGACAGCCCTAAACTGTTTAAAGCCTGATGTTGAGCCTCGTGCAACTAAAACAATTGGCGAGATGATTTCAATTAACAAAAAATTAATTGAAAAAGGTCATGCTTATGTATCTGGTGGCGATGTTTATTTTGATGTGAAAAGTTTTAAAGATTACGGCAAACTTTCTCATCAACCGATAGATGACCTTATGGCGGGCGCTAGAGTTGAAGCAGGGGACAAGAAAAAATCACCTCTCGATTTTGCGCTTTGGAAAGAAGATTTAAAACACGGCTATAATTCGCCTTGGAGCAAAGGTCGCCCAGGGTGGCATATTGAATGCTCCGCAATGAGCAGAAAATATTTAGGTGAACAAATTGATATTCACGCAGGTGGCGCAGATTTAATCTTCCCGCACCACGAAAATGAAATTGCCCAATCAGAATGTGCTAATGGTTGCAATTTTGTAAATTACTTTTTGCACAATGGTTTTGTTACAATAAACAAAGAAAAAATGTCAAAATCTTTAGGCAATTTCTTAACTGCGGATGATTTACTTAAAAAATTTGATTCAAACACAATCAGATTTTTCATTATCACAAACCATTACAGAATGCCTGTAGAATTTTCTGAAAGCGCGCTTGAGAGCGCTCAAGCTGGTGTTAAAAGAATAATTAAAATGGGGCGTGAGGGTGAGCTTCGAGACGAGGCTTCGATTAAAGAATTTACAGAGGCTATGAATGATGACCTAAATACATCTCGTGCGCTTGCTGTTCTATTTTCGCTAACTGATAAAATTAAACAAGCTGAAAACAAAGCATTATACGAAAACACTCTTTTCTATCTTGCATCTGTTCTTGGTTTTAATTTTGATTTAAGAGAAAAAGAAGAAATTACAGACGAGGCTTTAGGTGAAATCGTTGCCCCTTTATACGAAAAATATAATGTAGAAAAAAG
>JAZNJP010000065.1:0-6447 GCA_045578125.1 Candidatus Gastranaerophilales bacterium
CGAATATTAGGGAGTGAAGAAAGATTTGCAATTTCCTTTAAAACAGCAGGTGAAAACTTATCAATATCTTCTGGGTGAACACCAAGAGAACCATAGACATTGTCAAATTTATCAATCAAGTTAATAATTTCATGAAATTTATCTGGACCAACGCCAGCAATCATGATTTTTTCAACCTGTTTTTCTTTGGCTCTTTCAACTATTTCTTCAGGATTTTCAAAAAAATCCAAATGCGCATGAGTATCTATCAACATAATGAACCTATTCTAGCAAAATTCAAGAGAATAGTCACTCATTCAAGAAAATGAAAGAAGCTTATACTTGGGTAGAATATAAATCAGAATCAGCCTCAACTAACTCAGCAGGATATGTTGCATGGTGAATTTTTGGCAAAAATTCATTTACTTCATATTTGATAAGTTTATTTTCTTCATCATCTGTATCGTTACAGATAAAATATTCTTTACCATCTGGGGCTTTCTCAATGCCAACAATTGTTATTTCATGCCCAAAAAGTTGTCCCTGAGGATTATCAGCTGTTGGAACAATATCTGTGTAGCCAATTACAATATCTTGTCCTAAATCTAAAGCGCTTTGAATATGTCCCTTGACTCTTTCGGGAGGACACTTTCTACCGGTTAAATTGCCATTGTCATCTATTATTTGATAAACAAGAGAAGTTTTTTCTTGATTAGTTATAACGGATTCGATAAAGGTTTTTTCGTCTTCCCAAAGTCCTTGGTCATCAGCCGTTGTCATTTGACCTTTTTCATCAATAAATTCTCTAGTTTTAATATCATTTAAAGAATTATATCCCTGCCCTGTTCCAAGCGACATCATTGTAGATTGCATCAATACATCAAGTGTAGTTCTTTCACCTTCATCATAATACTTGTCTTGAATCAAAGCTCTTAAAACTGCATTTTTATCAGGCTTAAGTTCAATAGAATATTTTCCATTATTATCAGCAAGTGGTTGTAATTTAAAATGTTTCATGAAAGTATCAGCTTCTTGTTTGTTTTTGGAGAGCGAGGTGTAATCAAGATTATGAGCAACTTTCATATCAGGTGATGTTAAACTCGCTGCCCATCTTGCAAATTCGGCAGGCATTTTGTTCGCCATCATAAATTCTAAACTTGCAGCAGGGCAAGTGCCACTTCCATTTATGTTAACATCGATTGTTGATAAATCTGTCCCAAGTGCATAATAAATTTGAGAGTCTTGAACAAGCGCTTCTCTTATTTCATTTGGAATATCTCCAAATTTTTGAGTGATGATTGTAGGATTATAAACAGCATCTATAACTTGATTTGCAATTTTAGTTCCAGAAATGCCATCAAACCTAGGTTCTGTAATGATTTTATGCAAGTTATCAAGCATTGTTGAATTATCGTTTGATTTAGAATTTAGAAGTTTACCAGTCATCAAAAGAGCAAGAAGTTTTTTGCTTTGGGAAATTTCCATTTGAGATTTGTTCAAATCTTGAATTGTCGATGCTTCAAGCGCTTGGATAATTTCCAAGAATTTTGGCTCTTCCTCTGGAGTTAATTTTGTTCTAACTTGTGGCACATAATTATTGAACTGCCCAGAAAGCTGAGCCGGTGCTTGTTTGTTCAAAGTTATAGGATTAGTTTGAACAACCTGCTTTGGCTGAACTTGTGCAGGCTGAGTAGATATATTTTGTGTTTGCAAACCAATATTATTAATCATAATTATTCCCTATATAGTATAGAAAACAGAAATTGAGCAAAAATTGCTTAAATAATAAAGGTTTGTAAACAAAAGCAAGTAAAATTAAAAGTTTAGACAAGAATCTTTAGTTGTTTTTATTCAACAGGCGAAAATAAATCAACATCGCCCTTAACAAGCTCTGCAGGATATGTTGCATGGTGAATTTTTGGCAAGAATTCATTTACTTCATATTTTACATATTCTTGGCCATCATCGTCCGTATCGTTACATACGAAATATTCTTTTCCATCTGCGCCAACTTCAATTCCAACAATAGTTATTTCATGACCAAATAATTGTCCTTCAGGGCAATCTTCAGTTGGAGCGTAGTCTGTGTATCCAATTACAATATCTTGACCTAAATCTAAAGTTTTTTGAATATGGTTTTTAACTCTATCAGACCCGCATTTTCTGCCAATCAAATTGCCGCTTGCATCAATAACTTGGTAAACAAGAGACGTTTTTTGCTGGTTTGTTACAACTGATTCAATAAAGGTTTTTTCTTGCTCATAAAGACCTTTGTCCTCAAAAGTTATCGTTTGCCCATTCTCTTCAGCTTGCCTTGTTTTAATATCACTTAAAGAGTTGTAACCTTCCCCTGTTCCAAGTGTCATCATAGTAGATTGCATAAGAACATCAAGAGTGGTTCTCTCTCCTGCATCATAGAATTTATCTTGAATCAATGCCCTTAAAATCACGTTTTTATCAGGCTTTAATTCGAGTTGATATTTGCCATCTTCAGATGGTAATACATTTAGATAGCTTTGAAATACATCTGCTTGCTGTTTATCTTCTGGAATTATATCAGAATTAATAGTATGCGGAATTTTAATTTCAGGCGATGTAAGGTTTAGCGCCCATCTTGCAAATTCAGCTGGCATTTTATTTGCCATCATAAACTCAAGGCTTGCTGCAGGGCAGGTGTCTCCTTTTGCGTCCATTGAAGCTAAATCTGTGCCAAGAGCGTTATAAATTTGAGGATTATTAACAAGCGATTGCTTGATTTCAGGTGGAATATCTCCAAATTTTTGAGTGATGATTGTAGGATTATAAACAGCATCTACTACTTGATTTGCAATTTTAACAGGAGAGATTCCGTCAAATCTTGGTTCAGTTATGATTTTATACAAATTATCAAGCATTGTTGAATTGTCATTTGATTTAGAATTTAAAAGTTTGCCCGTTGCAAGGAGAGCAATTAATTTTTTAGCTTGAGAAACTTGCATTTGAGTTGGGTTTAAATCATTAATTGTTGAGGCTTCAAGGGCTTCAACAATGGCTAGAAATTTATGTTCTTCATCTGGTGTTAATTTTGTTCTAATTTGAGGGAGATAGTTATTTGAATTTACTAAATTATTAGATTGAACTTGTTGATTTAATTTAATAGGGTTGGTTTGAGTTGATTGAGCCTGTTTCATTTGAACAGGCTTGGTGTTTATATTTTGAGTTTGTAAACCAATATTGTTAATCATAACTATTCCCTATAAGGTATAGAAAACATTTCCTTGAAAAAACTTGCGGAAATAAAGCAGAATGTAAAGAATTTGCAAATAAACAAGACAAGAATTAAAATTTCAGTAAATGAAGTATAAAAAAATAACGGAAGAATTTTTATTAATCTCGCTCGATAGGCTCACTCGCTTCAAATTAACTAGAGATAAATATGAAAGAGTATTTTCAGATATAATCAATAAATTTTGCATTTTTGAAGCTGGCGAAAGCCATTGTATAACCACGGAAGAAAAAATCAAAATAGTTGAAAAAATTATAAATTCATCTTGCGGAAATAAAGAAAATGACTTATTTATAAACAATTTTTTAAAAGAATATGAAAACTCTGCATTCAAGCAAGATGAAGTTTCAAAAAAATATTTAAACAACAAAATCAACTACAATCGTGCACTTAAAGCAATAGAACATTTCCAGAACATTCCAGAAAATGTGCTTCAAATTATAGAAAAAAATAAAAATAGAGAATTAAGCAACAAAGAAATTAGAAAAAAAACAAAAAGCAAATATCCAATTGAAAAAATAATTCTGTGTGAAGGGATAACAGAAGAAATTTTACTCCCCACCCTTGCAAAACTGCAAGGAGTTGATTTTAGTGCTCTCGGAATACATGTCCTACAAGCAGGCGGGAAAAACCAAGTAGGCAAAAAATATTTAAACATTTCAGATGAAATAAAAAAAGAAGTAATAATTTTACTTGATTTCGATGCAGAAGAAATAAAAAACGCAATTTGCGACAGATTGCAAAAAAAAGACAAAATATGCCTTATATCATCGGGCGAATTTGAAGATATCTTGCCTAAAGACTTAATTATTGACACAATAGCAGAAACATACAAATATCAATTAAAAGAAAAAATATCGGACGAAAAATTTGAAGGAAGTTATGTTTTTGCAATTAAAGAAATATTTAGAGAGCGGGCGCTTGGCGATTTCAAAAAATCAGAATTTGCAAAAGCAGTTAAAAAACACCTTGAAACAACTAACAAAACTTACGACTTTTCTAAATTCAAAAATAATGTATTAAATAAAATCGGATTATAATTTGCATTTAACATGTTTTTGATATAATAAAATAAGCTACGGTCGAGATGATATGCAAATTGTACAGACATTAAATGATTTTATAAAGATTTTATACGCTCCGCAGTATGAAAATGTTGCGTTAGCTGATTTTTTGTATATCAAAGACGGACTTACAAGATATCTTGGTCAAGTTGTTGAAATTTCAGACGACAAATTTGACGAAGATAAAAACATTGCAAAAGTAAAGTTAACTCACTCTATCAGCGAAAGAGGAGTTATTTCAGACTTTAATTTTATGCTTCCAAGCAAACACGCAGAAATTCTTTTTGCAAATCAAAGAGAAGTTCTTAATTTTGTGAACGATAAAAAGCAAACGATTCAATTTGGGCAAGATGTTAAATATTCAAGAGGTTTTGAGTTCAATACAAACTTCTTTAATAATTCCCCAATTGTTTTCTGCGATAAAATCAAAGAGTACAATTTCGTAGCTTGCGAATTAGGAAAAAAATTATCATCAGAGAAAAAAGTAGTTATTTTTGATTACACAGGTTCAATTAACCTTAAAGGCGCTGAAGTAATCAAAGCGAAAACGGATTTTAAACTTCCGCTAAATTATTTTACACTTGATAGCATCTGGGAAAAGGGAATAGATGGCGCAAGCCTTGAAACACAAGTTGTTTGTGGGGATATTTTTAACGAAATTAGACATTATTCAAAAACAACAAGAGATAGATTTATCCCATTTAATCAATTCTTAAAAGTAATTGCAAAACAATATAAAGCAACCCCAATTAGGGAACTGTTGGTGTTAAAAAATAGATTAGTTCACTATCAACAAGAAGAAATTTTTGCAAATACAAAAGCAGATATGAAAGCAATTTATACTGGTTTTGATAACCAAATAACAATTGTTGATTTTTCAGAACTTCCAAGCTCATGGCATGGCGAATATACTGAATTTGTATTGCACAACATAAGAAACAATGCTTATGTATTTTTAAGAATCAATGAAAATAATTTTAGCAACAAACTTTGCGAAATCTTGCATGCAAAACAAAGAGGTTTCGCACCAATACCTTGCGTTTCAAATGCATTTACAAAATTGCCAGCACTTAGTGAGTATTCTTACAACTCAATTATTACACATGGGCTAAATATCAAAAAAGATTTTGGTTACTTTGCGCCACTTGTAAGCTCAATTAAGCAAAATACATTTATGCTCTTAGGCGAAGATACCAAAAATTTTGCTTTCTTGGTAAAAAATCTCAATGAAGATGCACCAAAAGATGTGCAAATTGAAATTCCAGAAGAATCAAATTTAACATTTGATGGCGATGTTATAAAAAATAAAAAAATCAAACAAAAAATCGAACATTTAAAAGACCGCAAGATTAAGGAAATCGAAGGTGCGGTTGATGATTTTCTATATAAAAAACCGACACCAGTTGAAATCAAAGCAGAAGACGCGTCAATAAAAAAAACATTAGACAAAATTGATGAAAAAATTTCAATCAATAATGATGAAGAAAAAAAATTAATTATACAAGAAGAACCAGAAGAAAATCTTGAACTTGCAAATGTCGAAAATGATAGAAAATTTATTGCAGAAACTTACCCTGAAAACGAATACGTGTTAGAAGAAGTTGTTTCAGAGGAAGAAATTAATCTATTTAACGAGCTTGATAAAAACCACGAAAAAGTAACAGAAGTTGTTGAACTAGATGTTAATGATGATTTTCTAGATGCAATCGATGAAGCAAATATGCTAAAAAATAAAATTCCGAACAATGAATTTGCTAGAGAAAATTCAATTGAAGAAGAAATCACAAACATCAAAAAAACAACATTGTCAGACGAAGATATTGATATAAATTTTGAGGAAGTTTTAAATCAAGAAATCGAAGAAACAACTAAGGTTGATGTAAATGAACATATAGTTTTTGATAAAGACGAAGACGAATTTAATCTTCTAGGCGAAGTTGAAAATTATACTAAAATTCAAGAAGAAACACAAGTTGAGAATAATAATATCCAATCAATCGAGCAAATAACAACCGAAGATATTATTGATGAAGAAATAGAAAATATTAAAGAAGAAACAGCTAACGAAGATGTTATTGAAGAAGAAGTTGAAGCAATAAAAACTGTATGTGTCAAAGACGATTGTTTTTGGCACATTTT
>JAZNJP010000066.1:0-2290 GCA_045578125.1 Candidatus Gastranaerophilales bacterium
CGCCAATTTCTACCATTGGTTTAGGCTTGAGTTCAGTTTCTTCTGAAAGCCTTGTCCCTAATCCGCCTGCTAAAATAACTACTTTCATTTGTTCATCCAATTGAATACACATCTATTATATATTTTTGTGTGAACAAATTCAAATAAATTTTATCTTAAATGCGCTCGATGTTGTATTTTTCAAGCTTAAAACATGGCATGGGTTTAACTTTATGTAAGTTTATTTTATGAAGCCTATCAATTTTATTTCTTGTTTCCTTATTTTGGCAAATGCCACTTAAGACATAATTATCGAGTTCTTCATAGGTAAAGCCAAGTTTATCTTCGTCAGACATTCCTGAAAGCCCGTCAGTTGGCGTTTTTTCAACGAATTTTGATGGAATATCGCAATATGCGCCAATTTGTCTAACCTCGTGTACTAAAAAGTTTGTTAGTGGGCTAAAATCTCCTGCGCTATCTCCAAATTTTGTTGAATAGCCCACATAATCTTCTGAGGCATTGCAAGTGTTTGCAACAAAAGCACCGTTTGGCAAGCTTTGTGCTATTGCGTATAGTGTTGTCATTCTAATTCTTGGAGGTAGGTTTATTAATGTGTTTTTAGTAAGTTCAAAGTCTTTAGAAAGAGTGTTTTTTAGCGCTGCTGTTGCAGAGCTTATATCCACCGTGTAATATTTAATTCCAAGATAATTTACAATATCTATTGAATCTTGAATATCGGCTTGTTCGCCGTCTGGCATCAGAACACCAACCACCCTATCTGCCCCAAGTGCTTCTTTGCATAATGCAGCCACGATTGTTGAGTCTTTTCCGCCTGAAATCCCAACAACTACTGAAAAGTTTTCACCGTTAGTTTTAAAATATTCTCTAATCCATTCAACAATTGCTTCTTTTGTCTTTTTGGCATCTTTAAGCATAATTAATCCTCTTTTTTAAAATCCTATAACAAACAATTTTATTAATAAAGAAAATCAACTATGCAACAAATGTTTTTTGTGTTTTTTCGTTTTCTGCTTTACGTTTTTCTTGATAATTATGCTCAATTTTTTCTGCAATTTTACTTGAAACGGCTGGAACTATAACTCTTTTTGCGAATAGCGTTGCGCCAATGAGTGTTGAAAGTGCCGCAAAACCGCGGCTTGCGTTCTTATACTGTCTTGAATTTTTTTCTAAATTTGAAAATAGTTTAGAGCAAATCGCATCTTGAAGTTTTTTGTTTGCAATTAAAAAACCTGTTCCAATTTGAACAACTGCAGTAGTAACGCCAGTTACAGCGTCCATTGTGATTACAAAATGTTTTTTATCTTCTGGAATCTCTTTGTTTTTTGCAACATTATTAACACGAAGTGCATACGCAAAAACATCTTTTGAAACACTTGTCAAAAGTAATGTTTTAGTTAAAAACGAGGGGTCTTTAATACTTTTCGTTACGTGATTTTTAACAAAATTAGAATTTGAAACTTTATTCAAAAATTGAGGAATTATGCCCGACATTCAGCCTCCTCTTTTTTTGAATTTTCCCACGGTGCCTCTATCTTTGAAAGATTTTTATTGATTGCTTCTTCTTCGTCAACCGTTTCTTTTTTAGGTTTTGAAATTAAATTCATAACTCGTGGGTGTAAAAAGTTTTCAAAGCCGCATATAACTGGTGTTAAAATTAATGCTGCTGCAAAACATAACCTATTTTGCAAATGGTAAAGTCTTCTGTGTGATATTTCCATTTTTTTGAATGACTCAACCACGTTTTTAACTTTTTCTTCGTCAAAATTCGCAATGATATCATCAAAATCATCTTTTAAAGCGTTCGAGAAACCTTTTTCTTTAATTTTTCCTAAAAATTCTTTTGATGCTGTCTTGAATTCTGAATTTTTTTCAGAAAGTTTTTCTGCGCTCTTTAAGAAGCTATCCGTTGCGCCTTTTTCGTTATATGAAAAAGTAGAATTTTGCGCATCAAGTTTGCCTTCATTTGCAATTTTCTCGATATATCTTGAACCAAACATTAATAGCGGAACTTCAAGAATTAACTGTATTGTTGCGCCAATTGGGTTTTTAATTGCACTGTATGTTTTCTTTTCTTTTTCTTCTTTAGAAGTTGCCATGATAATTGCTGGAACAAGCGCAGCTTTTCCAATAAAATCAAGTGCAATGTTTGCTCCTTCGCCAATTTGTTCAAATTTTGAAAAATACTTGCTTGTTGCTTCTTGTATTCTTCTTGTTGGCAATGCAGCATTAAAGCTTGGTTTATTATGATGGTTGTTAATTCTTGATAGTTTCATTTTGCTAGTATAAAACT